>NZ_JBKFBI010000167.1:0-11676 GCF_053346095.1 Methylobacterium sp. A52T
TCAGTCCTGATCCTTCGCGTCCCTCACCCCAACCCTCTCCCGCACGGGAGAGGGGGCCTGGCGCGGCTGGCGAGACCGGGCTCGCCGTCCTTCCCGACCGTTGCAACATGGTCGGATACGGCTCTAGAAGGTCGAGCGCGCCTCGATACTAGAGTAGTACCCGGAGCCCTGCACCCGATCCCGGACGTAGCCGGCGGCCACCGACATCTGGACGGGTCCGAAGCGGACGCCGGTCAGGTGCGCGCCGATCCGGTACTGGCGGAAGAAATCGTCGCCGAGGAACAGCGCCTCTGGCCCGATATAGACGCCGTCGGCGAGCATGTAGCCGACGCGCAGGCGCGAGTAGTAGGCGTTGAACTTCGTCGAGTACGAGCCGTAGGCCGAGACCATGGTCCGGTCGGTCGGCGTCGCGTAGAAATTGCCCGCGACCTTCAGCCCGACGCCCGTACCGACGACCGGGTTGCCCGGATCGGGAATCGACAGCTGGTTGCTGCGGACGTTGAAGCCGATGAATCCTGCGAGGGCCGCGTCCTTCCAGACCCACTCGTAACCCGCCTGCAGGGCGCCTTCCTGCTGGTAGCCGGTGACCCGCGTCGCGACGGACCGGCCGGGATACGAGTAAGTTCCGCCGATGGCGTCCACGCGGACCCGCAGGCCGTCCCGGGTGGGCGAGCCGTTCGGCGCGGCGGTCACCGTCACGGAGCCGAAGGCCGAGCTGTTCGACGTGACGCTGGTGGAGCCGTCGACCGCGACGGCCCAGCTGTCGTCGACCGCCTGCTGCGAGGCACCCGTGTACCAGTCGGCGCCGGCGCTGCGCGCCGGGAGGTCGGCGGCGGCGACCTGCGTGCCGGAGGCCGCCGCGCAGGCGCACGAGAGGGCCAGAACGGTCGTGTACGGAGTGCGAGGACGTCGGGCAGCTGGTTCCGCAGTCCCGCCCATATTCGAAGGCTCCGTTAAGGTACGATTTACGCTTTAACCAACACTCGTCGACAATAGTTAACATCCACTTTTGGAAGGACTGAGTTTCGATCAGGGCGTCGGCGCCGAGAGCGAGCGCGAGAAGCGCGCGGTCGCTGCGTCGGGCGGGACGCGGGGCGATCAGGCGGCGCGCGCGCGGACCGCGGTGTCGAGGACGACCTGCAGGTCCTCGTTGCGGAACGGCTTGTCGATCCGCAGGAAGGCGTCGGCGGCGCGCGGCAGCTGGCCGTGCGGGCTGGCGAGGATGACCCGGATCTGCGGGTACCGCTCGACCACGGTGGCGGCGAGCTGGAGACCCGCCATCACCGGCATCGATTGATCGACGATCATCGCGTCGAAGGCGGCGTCGCGGGCGAGGATCTCGAGGGCGTGCGCCCCGGAGGCGGCCTGGACCACCGCGTGGCCGAGATCGGCGAGCACCTCGGCCACGCTGGCCCGCACGAGACCGTCGCTCTCCACGAGCAGGATCTTCAGCCCCGCCGCGCGGGCCGGCGGGAGCACGGCGACGGCCGGAGGCGCGGCGGGCAACCAGAACTCGGCCAGGAACGGCTCGGCGCCGGTGCCGTCGCGGATCAGGCGCCAGTGGCCGCCGCTCTCGGTCACGAGCGCCGCGGCCGCCGCGAGGGTCGGGCCTGCTGCCGTCGGCGGCGGCGCGGCCTCGGGTCGGCGACCGCTGCTGACGAGCACGCGCACGTAGGCCGCGGCTCCCGCCGCGGCGCCCGTGTCCTCGGGGGTGCCCTCGACGGCCGCGATCGCGAAGCCGGCGAGGCCGGCGTCGCGGATATGGAAGGCCAGGTTGAGGAGCAACAGCTCCAGCACGCGCTCGCTGCACAGAACGGGCGGCAGACCGGCGGGGATGCGGTTGAGGACCGGCATCTCGCCGAGGGCGTTCGCGGCCAGGAACGGCAGATAGCCCTCGAAGGTGGTGGCGAGGTCGGTCTCGGCGAGGGTGATACCGGTCTCGTCGCCGCGCACGAGGTGCAGCATCCGGCGGGTGAGCGCCGCGCCCCGGCGCGCGCCGGCCGCCGCCCGCCCGACCAGCCGTTCCTGGTCGGCCCCGAGGGAATGGCGCCGCGCCAGCAGCGTGAGATTCGTCAGGACAACGGTCAGGACGTCGTTGAACTCGTGGACGATGCCGTCGGTCACTCGCCGCAGGACGAGGTTGCGACGCGGCTCGACGGGCTGCGGGAGGGGCGCCCCCTCCCCGCCCGGCAGCTTCCGCATCAGGGCGAAGAGCCGCCGGTCGCCCCTGGCGTCGGCGAGGCACAGCAGCCTCACCTGGACCTGCTGCTCCGGCCAGTCGCGGAGGTGCAGGGTCACGTCGTGCGGGCCGTCGGCCGCGAGGGCGGCGTCGCGCGCCCGGTCGAGCACGGGCCGGTCCTCGGCGACGAAGCAGGCGGCGAACGGGGCGGCGACGGGGGCTCCGTCGTCGCCGGCCGCGCTCCGCGAATCCAGTAGGGTCCGGCCGGTATCCGGGTCGATCTCGCAGCAGGCCCAGCCGGAGACCGCCTCGAAGGTGGTCAGCCGCGCCCTGAGGCGCGCGACCTCGGATCCGGCGCCGGCCATCTGCAACCCGGCGCTGCGGCGATGACCCGCGAAGACGTCCGAGAGCGCCGCGAACTCGCCGATCCACGTGCGGGGCGCTTCGGTCTCGCCGGCGGTCTCACCCGCGCCCGTCAGGAGGCGGCGCAGCGGTCGCGTCAGCCGCTCACCCGCGACGAAGCCGAGCGCCGCCGCGCAGAGCACCAGGGCGAGCCCGACGCCGAGCATCCGCCAGTCCGGTGCCGCCGCGAGCGCCGCCCCGGAGGGCACGGCCTGCGCCGTTACCAGCCATCCCGGCGAGCCGATCTCGGCCGCGACACGCATCGGCGTCGTGGTCGAGACAGCCGTCGTCCGGAACGGGCTCGGGGTCCCGGACAGGATCCGGCTGTCCGGGGTGGCGACGAGGAAGCCGAGGGTGTCGGGCAGCGCCGCGGCGCGCCGCACGTCCTCCTCGACCTTGGTGAGATAGCTCGGGTCGGCGTCGAGGCGCAGCAGGCCGTCCTGCCCGCGCTCGCCCAGCGCGACGGCGGTCCCGAACGGCGAGTCGGCCTCGGCCCCGTCGCTGACCACGATGACACCGGCCGCGCGGCCGCGCAGGAACCAGGTCTGCCGCGCGACGCTGCTGCCGACGCGGCGCTCGTCCCGGGCCGCCAGCACGGTACCGTCGGGCGCGACGAGGACGGCGTCCCGGTAGACCGGGTTGAGGTCGAGCCACTCGCGCAGGCGCGCGGCGCGCTGGTCGACGGAGAGCAGGCCCTCGTCGTCGCGGAGCATCAGGGCGGCGTTGCGCGCCTCGCCCACGGTCTGCCGCAGCCGCGCCGCGAGGGCGGCGACGTAGGCGCGCGAGGCCGAACCGACCATCTCCTGCGGGGACGCCGCGGGTCCGGGCCGCGCGGCCGGGACGACGATCAGGACGGCGGCCGCGAACCCCGCCGCCGCGGCGATCGCCACCTGCAGCGCGTTGAGCAATCCGAGGGAGATCTGCAGCGGCTTCGCGGTCATCCGTACGCCCGGGGGTCGGTCCCGAGCGAGGCGCGATTTTCGTTAAGGGTCGATTAAGGCCCGCGGCGCACCCCGGCCGTGCCTCCCGACGCGGGCGCGGTCCGCCGGACGGGTCGTTCCGACTATCCGTGGCGCCCTGCGTCGCATGCGCCGCACCGAAGCCGGGTATAGCGAAGCTTTAGAACGGAATATTAATGTATTCGGCGCAACGGCGCGTCCCGATCCCGCTGTCGCAGCCCGATCGACTTCGCCGCGCCGGGCATCATCTGGGTTGCCCGCATTCCTAAGTTAACTGTAATTTCCGGCGAAGTGGAGTGGGCTGGATATTACGAATGGGTTTGTTCATTGACCATCGTCGCTGTACAAACCCGGCGGTAGAGCCGTTGCACCTCGATCCGAGGGATTTTTGGGCCGGGAGGCTGTAGCGTGAGGCAGGCGTTGCGTTGGCTGGCCTGGGTTGGGGCGACAGTCGCCAGCCTCGCCCTGCTCAGCCAGCCGGTCGGGACGCAGGCCCAGCTCGCCATGAGCCTCGCCGCCATGGCGGTGATGATCGTGCTGTGGGCGGTGCTCGACGGCCCGCGCACGCGGTTCGTCTTCATGGCGCTCGGCAGCCTCGTGGTGCTGCGCTACATCCTGTGGCGGCTCACCAACACGCTGCCCGCGCCGGGCGACCCGGTCAGCTTCGGCTTCGGCCTGATCCTGCTGGTGGCCGAGCTCTACTGCGTCTTCATCCTGTTCATCAGCCTGATCATCAACGCGGACCCGCTGCGCCGCGACCCGCCGCCGGCTGCCCCGGCCGCCGACCTACCCACGGTCGACGTGTTCGTCCCGAGCTACAACGAGGATGCCGCGATCCTCGCCATGACGCTGGCGGCGGCACGGCAGCTGAACTACCCGCCCGAGAAGCTCACGGTGTGGTTGCTCGACGACGGCGGCACCGACCAGAAGTGCAGCGATGCCGACGCGGCCAAGGCGGCGGCGGCCCGCGCCCGTCGGGGCGAGTTGCAGGCGCTCTGCGACGAGCTCGGCGCCCGCTACCTCACCCGCGCCCGGAACGAGCACGCGAAGGCGGGCAACCTCAACAACGGCCTCGCCCATGCCCGCGGGGACCTCGTGGCGGTGCTCGACGCCGACCACGTCCCGTTCCGCTCGTTCCTGACCGAGACCGTCGGCTATTTCGCGCAGGATCCGCGCCTGTTCCTCGTGCAGACGCCGCACGCGTTCCTCAACCCCGACCCGGTCGAGCGCAACCTGCGGACCTTCGAGCGCATGCCCTCGGAGAACGAGATGTTCTACGCGGTCACGCAGCGCGGCCTCGACAAGTGGAACGGCTCGTTCTTCTGCGGCTCGGCGGCCCTCCTGCGCCGCACCGCCCTCGACGAGGCCGGCGGCTTCTCGGGCATCACCATCACGGAGGATTGCGAGACCGCCTTCGAGCTGCACTCGCGCAACTGGAACAGCGCCTACGTCGACAGGCCGCTGATCGCCGGCCTGCAGCCCGACACACTGGCGGACTTCATCGGCCAGCGCTCCCGCTGGTGCCAGGGGATGTTCCAGATCCTGCTGCTGAAGAACCCGGCCTTCCAGAAGGGCCTCAAGCCCATCCAGAAGATCGCCTACCTCTCCAGCATGACCTTCTGGTTCTTCCCGATCCCGCGGCTGATCTTCATGTTCGCGCCGCTGCTGCACATCTTCTTCGACCTGAAGATCTTCGTCGCCAGCGTGGACGAGTCGATCGCCTACACGCTGACCTATATCGTCATCAATCTGATGATCCAGAACTACATCTACGGCAAGTTCCGCTGGCCCTTCGTGTCGGAACTCTACGAGTACATCCAGGGCGTCTACCTGGCCAAGGCGATCGTCTCGGTCATCGCGTCGCCCCGCAAGCCGACCTTCAACGTCACCAACAAGGGGGCGACCCTCGACCACGACCACATCTCCTCGCTCGCCCTACCGTTCTTCCTGATCTACCTGCTCCTGATGCTCGGCTGCGCCGTCGCGGCGTGGCGCTACCTCTACGAGCCCGGCGTGACCAACCTCATGCTGGTGGTCGGGCTGTGGAACTTCTTCAACCTGCTCACCGCGGGCGCGTCCCTCGGGGTCTGTGCCGAGCGGCGCCAGCTCGAGCGCACGCCCTCCCTGGCGATCGATCGCCGGGGCGTCCTCACGGTCGCCGGGCACAGCGTCGACGTCTCGATCGAGCGCGTCTCCGCCGAAGCCTGCACCCTGCGCCTCCTCGGCGACGCCCTTGATCCGGGGCTCACGCGCCCGCCGCTGCGGGGGACGCTCAGCGTCGAGCCGACGGCCGGCGCGCGCCGGACCGCGCCGCTTCCGGTCCACCTGGACCAGGCGACGCGCGACGGACAGGAACTCGTGATGCGGGTGAACTTCGGCACGCTGGCCATCCGCGACTATCCCGCGCTCGCCGGGCTCATGTACGGTGACGCCGAGGCGATGCGGCGCTTCCAGCTGCGGCGGCGGCGGCACAAGGACATTCCCACCGGCACGCTGCAATTCGCGTGGTGGGGCTTGGTCGAGCCGTTCCGCGCGCTCCGCTACCTTCTCGCGAGCCGACGCCCCCGGCCCGTCGAGATCGAGGAGGCGCCGATCTACGACGCACCGCACGACGCCGCCGCGGCGCCGGTACCGGCTCCGGTGCCGTCCGTCCCGGCACCGGCGGGCGCCGCTGCGGCGCCGGCGCCGCCCCCCCCCGCCCCACCCACCCGCACCGAGAGGGGGGGGGATTGGGTCCGCCTGATGATGGATTACGAGAACGAGCGCACCCTGGCCGAGCTTCGCGGCCGGCGCACGAGCGCGGCGTGACGGCGATGGGTGCTCGGCTTCGCCTCCCCGTGCTGGGACTGCTGCTCGGACTCGCGAGCGTTCCTGCCTTGGCCCAGAGCTTCCTGGGCTCGGGGCCGGCGGAACGGCTGACGGTACCGCCGAGCGGCAATGCCCTGCGCGCGCCGTCCGAGGACGGGTCGGGCCCCGCGCGCCGGCCGGACGCGTCGGCGACGGAGACGCGGCCGACCGCGCGCCCGTCCGAGCCGCCCCGGACCGTCGCGCCGCAGACGGTGCCGCGCGCGGCGATCCAGGCGACCATCGCGCCGGCGCGCCGGCTTCCGTCCGGCCCGCGCGGCTTCCGCCTGACCGGGGAAGAGGATTCTCTGCGCTACCCCGTCTACCTCACCGAGGCGCAGACGCGGGGACCGGCACGGCTGCGCCTCTCCTACCTGTCGGCGATCTCGGTGGCGCCGGAGAGTTCCGAACTCGCTGCCTTCGTCAACGGGACGAAGGTCGGCTGGACCCGCATCCAGGCGCCCGGTGCCGTGAAGGTGGTGGAGTTCGCCATCGGCGACGGCGTGCTGAAGCCCGGCTACAACGCCGTCACCTTCACCGCCAGCCAGCGCCATCGCGTCGACTGCTCGGTCGGGGCGACCTACGAATTGTGGACGCAGATCGACCCGTCGCGATCCGGCCTCGTGGTCCCGCCGGCGACCGACATGGACGTCCGGTCTCTCGCCGCCGCGGAGCCGGACGAGAGCGGCGCCCTGCCGATCCAGGTCATCCTGAACGAGCGCCCGAACCTCGCTCGCCTGGAGCGCATGATCGAGGCGGTGCAGGCCCTCGCCCTCGTGGGACGGGTCGCCCGTCCGACGGTGACCTTCGGCCCTCCACTGCAGGGCCGAAACGGCATCAACCTCGTCGTCGGTACCGCCTCCGAGATCGCCGGCGTCGAGGGCGTTCCCGAACTCGGCCCGATCAGCGGGCCCCGCCTCGCCATCCTGCCGACGCGGCCGAACACACCGCCGACCCTGGTCGTCACCGGGGCCCGCGATGAGGACGTCCGTCAGGCCATCACCAACCTCGCCGTCCCACCCGACAACGGGACGCCGAGCGGGCTCAAGGCTGTCCAGCTCTTCCGCGGCTACATGGTGCACGGCGGCGAGAACCTGACGCTCGACCGCCTCGGCGTGACGTCCCGCGAGTTCTCGGGGCGACTGCTCCATGTCGGCTTCGCCCTCCGCTTTCCCGGGGATTTCGTCCCGGCCGATTACGGCAAGGTGATGCTCCACCTGGCCGGGGCCTACGTGGCCGGGCTCTCCTCGGAGGCCCGCATCGTCATCGACATCAACGGGCGCAACGCGGCCAGCGTCCCGCTGCCCGACGGGCGCGGCGAGGTGTTCGACGACAGCGCGATCCCCCTGCCCTTCAGCCTCTGGCGCCCGGGGGTGAACCACGTCGAGATCTCGGCGCAGTTGCCGAACGCCGCCGACCAGGTCTGTGACACCCTCAGCCCGGCGGCCAAGCAGGCGCGCTTCCTGTTCCTCGACCGATCGCGGATCGAGATCCCGCATTTCGCCCGGGCGGCGCGCAGCCCCGACCTCGCGGCGATCAAGGGGGGCGCCGTACCGTTCGTCGTCCCGGGGCAGCGCGCGCGCCTCGTGCTGCCGACGCCCGACCGCGACAGCGCCGACGCGGCCGCGACCCTCGCCGCCCGACTGGCGATGGCGGCCGAGCGCGTCATCGATTTCGAGGTCGTGACCCAGCAGCAGGTCGTGTCAGACACGAGCCAGCTCGTGGTCGCGCCCGCCCGCGCCCTCGACCCGGCGCTCCTGGAATCGGTCGGTTTCGATCCGCAGCAGGTCCAGCGGGTCTGGGAAGGCCGCGCCGACATGGTCGCCACCCCGGGCCAGTTCGGTCCCGAGGGCGTGCTCACCCTCGATCGGCTGCGCCGCAACCTCCCGATGCGTTGCGCCCTGCCGACCCTGATCCCGCAGGTGCGCCCGGCGCAGCCCGCCCCGGCCCAGCAGGCGCCGCCGTCCCAGGGCGAGACGAGCGCCGGGCCCTCCCCGAGCACGGCCCCGGCCCCCTCGCCGGGCTCCGCGTCGGACCGTGAGCTCATCGACCGCTGGGAGGCGTCGACACGCGGCTCGCGCCAGATCTGGGCGGCCCTGGACAGCGTCTGGAACGAGATCACCGGCACGGTCCACTCCCTGCGCCAGACGATCACGGCGCAGGTGAAGCCGGACGAGACGGTCGAGGTTCCGGCCACGGCCTCGCTGCTCATCGCCGAGGGTCCCCCGGTCCAGTCGAGCAACACCGTGATCGTGACCGCGCCGAACGCGTCGCTGCTGAAGGCGTCCGTCTCCTGCCTCGTCGACCCGGTGGTCTGGGCGAGACTCGGCGGCAGCGCCGCCTTCCTCGATGCCTCGAACGGCACGCTGGTGACGTCCCGGCCCGAGCGGATCGACATCGTCGAGACGCAGCCGCGATCCCTGGCGAACCTGCGCCTCGTGTCCGCGGCCTGGCTGTCGATCAACACGGAATACTACGTCGGCATGACCCTCGCGATGGCTCTCTGCCTTGGCCTCGCCACCACCAGCCTCGTGCGCAACGTCGGCAGGAAGAATTGATGAGCCGCCGAGTCCGCACCCCCCTCGCCGCAGCCGTCCTCGCCGCGGCGATCCTGCCCGCGGCGGCGGCCTCGCCCCAGGACGAGGCCGCCGTGCCTCCGAGTACCGCGCAGCCGGGCACGCAGCCCGCTCAGATGCCCCGGGCCGCTACCCAGGGGCTCGTCGGCAAGCTCGGCAACGACGCCGCGTGGCGGACCTACCGCGCGCGGTTCATCACCGACCAGGGGCGCGTGGTGGACACCGCGAACGGTCAGATCAGCCACAGCGAGGGCCAGGGCTACGGCATGCTGCTCGCCGTGGCGGCCGGTGACCGGGTCAGCTTCGAGCGGATCTGGGGCTGGACCCGGGCCAACCTGATGGTCCGCGGCGACGAGCTGCTGGCGTGGCGCTGGTCGCCCGACAAGCGCCCGGCGGTCAGCGACATGAACAACGCCACCGACGGCGACATCCTGATCGCCTGGGCGCTCACCGAGGCGGCCGAGGCCTGGAACGAGCCGAGCTACCGGACCGCCGCGCGCCGCATCGCCATCGAGTTCGGGCGCAAGACCATCCTGTTCCGGGACCCGCACGGGGCGCTGCTGCTGCCCGCGGTCTCGGGTTTCTCGGCCCGGGAGCGCCCGGACGGTCCGCTGATCAACCTCTCCTACTGGATCTTCCCCGCCTTCCCACGCCTCGCCCTCGTCGCGCCGGAATACGACTGGGCGGCCCTGACGCGCAGCGGCCTCGCCCTGCTGCGGCAGTCGCGCTTCGGTCCGAGCAACCTACCCACCGAGTGGATCTCCGCCAAGGAGGCGCCGCGTCCCGCGAACGGCTTCCCGCCGCTGTTCTCCTACAACGCCATCCGGATCCCGCTCTACCTCGTCTGGGCCGGGCTGGTGCGGCCCGACGACCTCGCGCCGTTCCAGGCCCTGTGGTCGGGCGCCGACCGGGAGCGGCTGCCGATCGTCGACACCGGCGACGGGCGGAAGGTCGAGTGGCTCACCGAGGCCGGCTACATGGGGCTCCCGGCCCTGGTGGCCTGCGCCCTCGACGGGACGCCCTTCCCCGAGGATGCGCGGGGCGACATCGGCAACCAGAACTACTATCCGGCCACTCTGAGCCTCCTCGCCCTGACCGCGGCCCGCATGCGTTACCCGTCATGCCTGAAGTCCTGACCGGTCTTCCGCCCGCACGCCTGCGACCGGCCGCGCCCTGCCTCCTGATGCTGGTGCTCGCCGCCGCGCCGGCCGCCGCGCAGGTCGACGCGCGACCCGGTCCCGCGCCCCAGTCTCCCGCCGCGCCGACACGGTCCGAGCCCCGCATCGTCTACGGCGACGGCCCGCGCGCGCCGGCGATCCTGGCCGACCCGGCCACGTCCCGCACGACCGACATGGTCGACGAGAGCGCGCTGCGCTACTACGCGGCCCAGAAGCAGACGGCTCGGATGAAGGCCGAGATCGCCCGCCTCAAGCGGCTCTATCCCGGCTGGAACGAGCCGCCGGACCTCAACGCGCTTCAGCCGAGCCCGCCCGAAGAGGCGCCCCTGTGGGACCTCTTCACCGCGGGGCGGTTCGACGACCTCCGCGCGGCGATCGTCGCGCGCAGGTCGATCGACCCCGTGTGGCAGCCCTCCGAGGAGCTCGCGCGCAAGCTCCGCCGGGCCGAGTTCCGGTCCCGGATCACGGCGCTGACCGGCAAGGACGCCGACGCGATCATCGACCTCTACCGCGCCGATTCCGGCGCCCTCGACCCGCTCGACGTCCAGAGCGTCTGGATGGTCGCCGACGCCCTGGGCGATACCGGCTCGGGCGACGAGGCCTTCGAGCTCTACAAGTCGATCCTCGACGGCAACGCCGATTCCGGCGTGCGCCTCGCCACCATCCAGAAGGCGATGGCGCATCTGCGCATGGCGCAGGCGGAGCGCCTCATCGAGATGGGGCACCGGGGCGCGAACGGGGCCTCGGAATTCGACGCGATCCGCCTGGACATCACCCGTGCCCGGATCGCGGCCTTCCTGCACGAGGAGAGCGCCGAGACCCCGACCCCCGCCGATCTCGCGGCCTTCCAGGCCGTCGCCCGCAAGAGCGGCGATCCCACCCAGACGAGCCTCCTCGGCTGGTACGCCTACAAGCGCCGCCAGTTCCGGGAGGCGCTCGAATGGTTCAAGCAGGCGATCGCCCGGGGCGGCGACGCGATGGTCGCCCACGGGCTCGCCCTGACCCTGCGCCAGCTCGACATGGCGCGCGAGGCCGAGGAGGTCGCCTACGCGTGGCGCGACAAGTTCGTGGGCAACGAGCTGCTCTACATCGACATCCTGGAGCAGAAGCTGACGCTGCCCCGCCCGCCCGCGATCGAGCCCGCGCGCATCGCCCGCTACGCCCAGGTCGTGACGGCCTCCACCTCGGGCGAAGGCGCCCAGGGGCTGGCGTGGTACGCCTACAATTCCTGCCAGTTCGACACGGCGCTGGAGTGGTTCCAGCGGGCCGTCGCCTGGATGCCGAGCGAGGGGACCGTCTTCGGCTTCGCCCTTACGCTGCAGCGCCTGAAGCGGCAGCGTCCGTACCTCGAGGTCGTGAACCGCTACGACGGCCTCTTCGCGAAGGTGGTCGACCTGCTGTTCCGCGAGAACACCGGCGGCGCGCCGCTGCCCTGCGACCCCGTGCCCGCCGCCGCCGGGCCCGCGCCCGGTCGGCACGCCGCGCCCGCGGCGCGGGTCGAGACGCCGCCGATCAACCGGGTGCCGCGGCCGGACCTG
>NZ_JBKFBI010000168.1:0-11524 GCF_053346095.1 Methylobacterium sp. A52T
GGTCGCGGCGGCGGCCGAGCAGGCGGCCACGAATGTCAGCACGGTGGCCGCCGCCGCCGAGGAGCTCGGCACGACCATTCACGAGATCGGCCGTCAGGTGCAGACGGCGGCCGGCTTCGCCGACACGGCCGTCGCGGAGGCCGGACGATCCGCGGACCTGATGCGCAGCCTGCGGGAGAGCGCGACGCGGATCGGCGACGTGGTCGGCCTCATCTCGGGCATCGCCGGCCAGACCAACCTGCTGGCCCTCAACGCCACGATCGAGGCGGCCCGCGCCGGCGCGGCGGGTCGCGGCTTCGCGGTGGTCGCGAGCGAGGTCAAGGAACTGGCCGAGCAGACGGCGAGAGCCACCGAGGAGGTCGCCCGGCAGGTCGGCGAGATTCAGTCCTGGACCGGGGACGCCTCCGACGCGATCACGCGGGTCGTCGGCCGCATCAACGAGATCAGCGCGGTGTCGAGCGGGATTGCCGCGGCGGTCGAGGAGCAGGGTTCGGCGACCCAGGAGATCGTCCGGAACGTCGGGCAGGCGGCACTCGGGACCGGAGCCGTCACCAACAACATCACGGCCGTGGCCCGCTCGGCGGAGGGGGCCGGGAGCGCCGCCGCGCAGGTGCTCGAGGCGGCGTCCGGGCTGCTGGGGCAGGCTCAGCAGCTCGACGCGGAAGTGGGCCGTTTCCTCGACACGGTCCGGACGGGTTGAGGCCGGCAGCCGGCGTTCCGATCCGCTGTCCGCCGAGCCTGCGTCGAAACGACCGTGGCGGCGCGTGAAACCGTGGCGGATCGGGCGCGTTGCCGCGCGGAAAATCGCGTGCCCGATCGCGCGACGAAGTCGCGAATAGGTCATGCCATGACGCTGCTGCGCCGCGAGGCCCTGATCCTGATCGGTGCCGGTCTCGCCGGCGGCGCCCGCGCCGCGGAGCAGCCGGCCGGGACCGCGCGGGCTACGGATTTCGTCTTCGAGACCCCGGAGGGCGCGCCGATGCCCCTCTCCGCCTACGCGGGGAAGCCGATCCTCGTGGTCAACACCGCGACAGCCTGCGGCTATGCCGGGCAGCTCACCGGGCTGCAGACGCTCTGGACGCGGTTCGGCGATCGCGGGCTCATCGTGCTGGGCGTCCCGTCGCCGGATTTCGGCAACCAGGAACCCCTGGACGGCCCGGCCATCGCGGAGGCGGCGCGGAGGAATCACGGCGTCACTTTCCCGCTCACGGCCAAGACCCGGGTGAAGATGCCGGGCGCCCACCCGTTCTACCGCTGGGCGGCGGCCGAGCGCCCCGCCGAGACGCCGCGCTGGAACTTCCACAAGTACCTGATCGCCCGCGACGGCGCCCTCGCGGCGGCCTTCGCCACGCAGGTCGAGCCGACCGACCCGCGGGTCATCTCGGGGATCGCCGCGACCCTCGACCAGGCCTGACCGCGAGGCCGGGCCGGCGGGCGGGATTAAACGCGCGGGCTCCGCGTTCACACATCATGGCATCGGACAAGAACAAGCGCCCGGACCTCCTCGACCTGCTGGTGCCCCTGCGGCGCTACGCGCGGTCGCTCACCCGCGACACGCTGCGGGCCGATGACCTCGTGCACGACACGCTGGTGCGGGCTCTGGAGATGCAGGGCTCGCTCCGGCCGAACACCAATCTGCGCACCTGGATGATGACGGTGCTGCACAACGCCTTCATCGACGAGCAGCGCCGCCGGCAGGTCGAGGCGCGGCACGCCGACACGCTGGTCCGGATGACCGAGGACATGGCGCCGCCGGCCCAGGAGGGTCAGGTGCGCCTCGCCCAGATCCGGCAGGCCTTCCTCAAGCTGCCGGAGGAGCAGCGCGCCGCGCTCCACCTCGTCACCCTGGAAGGCATGGCCTACGCCGACGCGGCGGCCGTTCTCGGCATCCCGATCGGCACGCTGATGTCCCGTCTCGGCCGCGGCCGGGCGGCCCTGCGGGCCTTCGAGGAGGGGACGCGGACCGACCGCGGCTCCGACGAGGCGGAGCCCGCCAAGACACCCGAGACGCGGCGCGGAGCGCCCTCCACCCTCCGGCTCGTCGTGTCCGACGAGCCGCGGGAAAGGTCCGCCTGGCCTCTGCGACGCGCCGTCGGAGAGAGCTGAGCACGGAGCTGATGAAGGACCGGCACCCGCGGGCGCCGGTGCCGACTGACGATTGCGACCGGCGGATCGCCTCCGGGCACGCTGGATTCGAGGACTTCACGATGATCGATCCGATCACAGACGACGATCTCATCGCCTTCGTCGACGGCCAGATCGACCCGATGCGCCGTCTCGACGTCGAGGCGCACCTCGCGGCCAATCCCGAGGCCGCGGCCCGGGTGATGGCCGAGATGCACGATCGCGACGCCCTGCGGGCCTGCTTCGAGCGCGTTCCTGGGCCCGGGCCGGACCGGAACATGGTCCTGGCGCGCCGCTTCGACCGGAACCTGCGCTGGCGCCGCGTCGCCTCGCGCCTGAAGCGGGCCGCCGCGATCGCGGTGCTCGTGGGCGCGGGCTGGCTGGCCCACGACGAGATCGGCCGCTTCGGCGTTCCCGACACCCTGGCGGCGACCCCCGATCCGGCCCTGATCGCCGACGCGCGGCAGGCCCGGGTCGTGGCGCAGCTCCGCAAGAGCATCGGTGGCCAGGCCGACGATCCGGTCTACGACCGGGCGCGCCTCCGCTCGGCGACCGGCATCGACCTGCCGGCCCTGCCCGACGGCTGGCGGGTGCGCGACATCCAGGTCTTCCCCGCCCGGCACGGCACCGGGATCGAGGTCGCCCTCGAGACTGAGCGCTTCGGCGAGGCGTCGCTGTTCGCCACCCGCGGCATCCGCGGCGGACCGACGACGCTCATCACCGGTTCGGACGACGGCGACGTCGTCTCGTGGAACGCGGGCGACACCGCCTACGCCCTGAGCGGACCGCGCAGCGACGCGGACCTGCGTCAGGCGGCGAGCCTCCTCGGCGCCGGTCCGGCGACCCGCTGAGCGCCGAGCCGGACTCCCGCACGAGGCCTCGACAGGGCGCCCCGGCGGGTGCCAAAGATCGGCCATGCAGGCCGCGGATCCAGCACGGGACCCAGCACGGGACGATGACGGGCTCGCAGCCCTGTTCGAGGCGGCGCGCGCGGTGCGCGCGCACGCGCACGCGCCCTATTCCCGCTTCCCCGTCGGGGCCGCGCTGCGCGACGAGCGCGGCGCGATCCACGCCGGCTGCAACGTCGAGAACGCCGCCTACCCGGTCGGGACCTGCGCGGAGGCCGGGGCGATCGCCGCCATGGTGGCGGCCGGCGGCCGGCGCATCGCGGCGATCCTGGTCTGCGGCGACGGCAACGGCCCGGTGACGCCCTGCGGCGCCTGCCGCCAGCGCATCCGCGAGTTCGCCGGGCCGGACACCCCGATCCACGCCGCCGGTCCGGGTGGGGTCGCCCGCACCTTCACGCTGGCGGAGCTGCTGCCGGAATCCTTCGGCCCGGAGACGCTCGGTGAGTGAGGCGGCCGCCCGCGACGCCCTGCGCGCCGCCGGCTTCGCGGGTCCCTACGCCTGCGCGGTGGTGACCGGCACCGGCCTCGGCGGGATCGCGGCGGCCCTCACGGACGCGAGCACCGTCGACTACGCGGCGATCCCGGGCTTTCCGGGGCCCGGCGTCAGCGGCCACGGCGGCCGGCTGCATCGCGGCCGACTCGCCGGGCGACCGGTCCTGATCTTCGAGGGGCGGGCCCACGCCTACGAGCGCGGTGACCCGGCGGCGATGCGGGTGCCGCTCGCCTGCGCCCGTCACCTCGGCGCCCGCCGCCTGCTCCTCACCAACGCCTCCGGATCGCTGCGGCCCGCGACCGGGCCCGGCAGCCTCGTGCTGCTCGCCGACCACATCAACCTCTCCGGCCTGAACCCGCTGATCGGCGAGGCCAGCGACGCCCGGTTCGTGCCGATGACCGAGGCCTACGACCCGGACCTGCGGGCGCGGCTCCGCGCGGCGGCCGAGGCCTGCGGTTTGCCCCTGGGGGAGGGGGTCTACGCGTGGTTCTCGGGCCCGAGCTTCGAGACGCCCGCGGAGGTGCGGATGGCCGGCATCCTGGGCGCCGACCTCGTGGGCATGTCCACCGTGCCGGAGGTGATCCTCGCCCGGTTCCTCGACCTGCCGGTGGCGGCGGTCTCGGTGGTGACGAACCTCGCGGCCGGCATCGCCGGCGGCGCGCCGCACCACGCCGAGACGAAGGACGTCGCGGCCCGGGCCGCGGAGGATCTCGGCCGCCTGGTCCGGGCGTTCGTGGCCGGCCTGCCCGACGGAGAGACAGCCGATGACTGACCCCGAAGCCGGCGCGGTCGCCCGCCGGGCCCTGCCGCTCCTCGACCTCACCGATCTCGGCGAGACCTGCACCGAGACCCGGATCGACGTCCTCTGCCGGGACGCGAAGCGCGGCGGCGTCGCGGCGATCTGCGTCTGGCCGCGCTTCGTCGCGCAGGGCGCGCGGGCGCTCGCGGGCACCGGGATCCGGATCGCCACGGTCATCAACTTCCCCGCGGGCGGCGAGGACTGCGCCCGCGCCACCGACGACACCGCCGAGGCCCTGCGCGACGGCGCCGACGAGATCGACCTCGTCCTGCCCTACGGCGCGCTGCTGCGGGGGGAGGCGGCGGTCGCCCGCGACATGGTCGAGGCCGTGCGCGACACCTGCGGGTCCGCGACCCTGAAGGTGATCCTGGAGACGGGCGCGCTCGCGGAGCCGGAGCGGATCCGGGAGGCCGGCCGGATCGCCCTGGAGGCGGGCGCCGACTTCCTGAAGACCTCCACGGGCAAGAGTCCGGTCTCGGCGACCCCGGAGGCCGCCGAGGCGATGCTGGCCGAGATCCGCGGCGGCAGCCGCCCCGCGGGCCTGAAGGTCTCCGGCGGCCTGCGCAGCGTCGCCGACGCCGCCACCTACCTCGACCTCGCCGACCGGCTGATGGGCCCCGGCTGGGTGAGCCCGAGAACCTTCCGGCTGGGGGCGAGCAGCCTGTTCGAGACCCTCATGCGGGCGCGGACGCTGTGAGCGTGCGGCTGTCCCAGGAGAGGCTGCCTCAGGAGACGATCCGGGCCAAGCGCGACGGCCAGCCCCTCGATCCGGACGAGATCGGGGCCTTCATCCGCGGCCTCACCGACGGCACGGTCGGGGAGGGGCAGGCGGCGGCCTTCGCCATGGCGGTGTTCTTCCGCGGCCTGTCGCTGCCGGAGCGGGTGGCGCTCACCCGCGCGATGGCGGAATCCGGCCGGATCCTCGCCTGGGACCTGCCCGGGCCAATCCTCGACAAGCACTCCACCGGCGGCATCGGCGACGCGGTGAGCCTGCCGCTCGCCCCGATGGTCGCGGCCTGCGGCGGCTACGTGCCGATGATCTCGGGGCGCGGCCTCGGCCATACCGGCGGGACGCTGGACAAGCTCGGCAGCATCCCGGGCTACGACGCCACGCCCGGGCTCGACGCGTTCCGCCGGGTCGTCGCGGAGGTCGGCTGCGCCATCATCGGCCAGACCGCCGAACTCGCGCCCGCGGACCGGCGCCTCTACGCCATCCGCGACGTCACCGGCACGGTCGAGTCCCGCGACCTGATCACCGCCTCGATCCTGTCGAAGAAGCTCGCCGCCGGGCTCGACGGGCTCGTGATGGACGTGAAGCAGGGCTCCGGGGCCTTCATGGCGGGCGTGCCCGAGGCGCGGGCGCTGGCCCAGAGCATCGTCACGGTGGCGGAGGGGGCCGGCCTGCACACCGCCGCGCTGATCACCGACATGGACGCGCCGCTCGCCAGCGCCGCCGGCAACGCCGTCGAGGTCGCCTACGCGCTCGACTACCTGACGGGCGCGCGCCGCGAGCCGCGCTTCCACGCGGTCACGGTGGCGCTGGGCGCGGAGATGCTGGTCGTCGGCGGCCTGGCGCCGGACCGCGACAGCGCCGCGGAGCGGCTGGAGCAGGCCCTCGCCTCGGGCCGGGCGGCCGAGGGCTTCGGCCGCATGGTCGCGGCGCTCGGCGGGCCGGGCGATCTCCTGGAGCGGCCGGCGGCGCACCTGCCGGCCGCGCCGGTGCGCCGGGCGGTCCGTCAGGACGGGACCGTCGCGGGGATCGCGACGCGGGCCCTGGGCCTGGCGGTGATCGGGCTGGGCGGCGGCCGCACGCGACCGGAGGATCCGGTCGACCCGCGCGTCGGCTTCACGGATCTCGCCGGTCCCGGATCGTCCGGTGGCCTGCTCGGGGTCGTCCACGCGGCCGACGAGGCCGCCGCGGACCGGGCGGAGGCCGCGCTGCGGGCGGCCTACCGGATGGGCGACGCGCCGCCGGAGCGGCCGCCCGTCCTCGAGCGGGTGGGCGCCGGCTAGCGGCCGCGCCCGGCCATCACGGAGCCGTGGCCGGGCGCGGCGGGCTCAGAGCCCTTACCAGCGGCCGTAGCCGTGGCGATGGCCCCAGCCGCCGTGGTGGTGGTGACGCGGGCCGAAGCCGCGGTGTCCCCAGCCGTGATGGTGGCCCCGGCCCCAGCCGTGGTGGTGATGGCGCGGGCCGTAGCCGCGGTGACCCCAGCCGCCGTGGCGGTGCCCGTAGCCGTAGCCGTACTGGACGGTCTGGAGGTCGCCGGCTTCCGCCCGCAGGCCGGCGTCGCGGCCGAGGGGCGCGGCCATGGCCGGCGCCGCGAAGGCGAGTCCGCCGAAGGCCAGGGCGGCGGCCAAGCGGGTTCGTGCGGTCTTGGTGAACATCGGCGTTCTCCTGATCCACGCCGGTCGCCCTGTGGCGTCCGGCCGTGTCCCAGGTCTGCGCCTTTCCAGTTGACGCGAACGTGACCTGTTCGCTCAGCCCGTGTTCAGGTCAGGGCCGGCGGTAGACCCAGACCCTCGCCGGCGGCAGGTTCAGCCAGACCCGGTTGGAGCGGTCGGCGGTATAGCTGCCGGCCTCGCAGCGCGCCGGGATCGGCGGAACGACCGCGTAGGTGAACTGCACGAAGGGCGCGCCCGGCCGCATCAGGTCGTGGGCGGTGTTGAGCAGGTCGAGCCGCTGCTCCAGCGGCTTGGTGAACAGCGGCAGGCTCGAGATCGTCGCGGCGGCGGGCTCCGTCAGCACGTCCTGGAGGCTCGCGCGCATGTTGTAGGCGTCGCCCTGGATGACCCGCACGCCCGGGAAGCGATGGGTCAGGAGGCGGCAGAAATCGGGGTTGAACTCCACGAGGATCAGCCGCTCCGGCGCGACGCCGCGCCGGATCAGCGCCTCGGTCACCGGGCCGGTGCCGGGGCCCAGCTCGACCACCGGCCCTTCGAGGCGCGGGTCGACGTAGGCCGCCATGGTCCGGGCGAGCATCTTGCCCGAGGGCGTCACGGCCCCCGTGACCAGGGGGCGCTCCAGCCAGGACCGCAGGAACCGGGCCTCGTCCTCGAGGGGGTCGCGCCGCGGCCCGAAAATCGCGCTCCTGCCCGCAGGAGCCTTCGCGTTGGGACGGCGGAGCGGCGGCAAGTCCTGGATTCCTTGATGCCGGATGAGAATGAATGGCTAGGGACGGCGCTGTCTTACAGTCAAGCCGGCGCCGCGCCTAGGGGATGCAAGCCACGCCGGCCGCTTGCATAACGGGTCTTCCCGGGATTCGGATCCGGCCTCACGGCCGGACCGCGCCCCCGAAGAAGTCCCGCACCTTCGAGAAGAAGCCCGCGGACTCCGGATGGTTCTCCGGGGAGGCCGACTGGTCGAACTCCTGGAGCAGCTCGCGCTGGCGCTTGGTCAGGTTCTGCGGGGTCTCGACGAAGACCTGGATGTAGAGGTCGCCGACCTCCCGCGAACGCAGCACCGGCATGCCCTTGCCCTTGATGCGGAACTGCTTGGCGGTCTGCGTCCCCGCGGGGATGCGCACCTGCGTCTGCGAGCCGTCGATCACCGGCACCGTGATCTCGCCCGAGAGCGCGGCCGTCACCATCGAGATCGGCACCCGGCAGAACAGGTCGGCGCCGTCGCGCTGGAAGAACTCGTGCTGCTTGATCGACAGGAAGACGTATAGGTCGCCCGCCGGACCGCCGCGCAGCCCGCTCTCGCCCTCGCCGGCGAGCCGGATCCGCAGCCCGTCATCGACGCCCGCCGGCACGTTGATCGAGAGGGTGCGCTCGCGGTTGACGCGCCCGGCGCCCTGGCAGGCGGTGCAGGGATCGTCGACGATCTCGCCGCGGCCGTGGCAGTTGGGGCAGGTCCGCTCGATGGCGAAGAAGCCCTGCGCCGCCCGGACCCGTCCGTAGCCCGCGCAGGTCGGGCAGGTCCGCGGCTTCGAGCCGGGTTTCGCGCCGGACCCGTCGCAGACCTCGCAGGTGATCGAGGTCGGGATCTTGATGGTCTCGGCCTTGCCGGTGAAGGCCTCCTCCAGGGTGATCT
Source organism: Methylobacterium sp. A52T (assembly GCF_053346095.1). Taxonomy (NCBI): domain Bacteria; kingdom Pseudomonadati; phylum Pseudomonadota; class Alphaproteobacteria; order Hyphomicrobiales; family Methylobacteriaceae; genus Methylobacterium; species Methylobacterium sp. A52T. The sequence continues at coordinate 8,358 of NZ_JBKFBI010000168.1, forward strand.
CGAGGTTGTAGCGCAGGTCGGCCCCGCGCTCGCGGCCCGGCGTGCCGCCGCGTCCGCGGCCACCGCCGGCGGCCCCGCGGCCGTCGCCGAAGAAATTGTCGAAGATGTCCGACATGAAGTCGCCGAACTCGTTGCCGAATCCGGGACCGCCGGCCCCGCCCTGGCTGAAGGCCGCGTGGCCGAACCGGTCGTAGGCGGCGCGCTTCTGGCCGTCGGAGAGGCACTGATAGGCCTCGTTGATCTCCTTGAACTTGATCTCGGCGTCCTTGTCGCCGGGATTCCGGTCGGGATGATAGGTCATCGCGAGCTTGCGGAAGGCGACCTTCATCTCGCCCTCCGTGGCGGTCTTGGTGACCCCCAGGATCTCGTAATAGTCCCGCTTCGACATCCCGCCCTCAGGTGCCTTCCCGTCCCGTCCCGTACCCCGGGCCGCGACGCTTCTCTACCACCGCGCCGCCGTTCCGGGAGGCCGCTGACGAGCCCGGAAACCGGAGGCGCCGCCGACGCGGATCCGCGATCGGCCGGCGGCTCCCGGTTCCGGGCCCCGCAGGCCCGGCATGACGGAGCTTCTGAATACGCTTCTCACGCAAAGGCGGGGCCGGATCGCTCCGGCCCCGCGCGGTCGTATCAGATCCGCGCCTCAGGCGCGCTTCTTCTGGTCCTTCTCGTCGACCTCCTGGAAGTCGGCGTCGATGACGTCGTCCTTCTTCTCGGAGGCCGCCGCCTCGGCACCGGCATCCGGGCCGGCCGCCTGGTTGGCGGCGTACATGGCCTCGCCGAGCTTCATCGAGGCCTGCATCAGGTCCGTGGTGCGGGCCTTGATGGTCTCGACGTCGTCGCCCTCCAGCGCGGTCTTGAGCGCGGTCATCGCGGTCTCGATCGCGCCCTTGTCGGCGGCCGGGACCTTGTCGCCGTACTCGGTCACCGACTTCTCGGTGGCGTGGATCAGGCTCTCGCCCTGGTTCTTCACCTCGACGAGCTCGCGGCGCTTCTTGTCGGCCTCGGCGTTCGCCTCGGCGTCCTTCACCATCCGGTCGATGTCGGCGTCCGAGAGGCCGCCCGAGGCCTGGATGCGGATCTGGTGCTCCTTGTTGGTCGCCTTGTCCTTGGCCGTCACGTTGACGATGCCGTTGGCGTCGATGTCGAAGGTCACCTCGATCTGCGGCATGCCGCGGGGCGCCGGCGGGATGCCGACGAGGTCGAACTGGCCGAGCAGCTTGTTGTCGGCCGCCATCTCGCGCTCGCCCTGGAAGACTCGGATCGTGACCGCGTTCTGGTTGTCTTCCGCCGTCGAGAAGGTCTGGGACTTCTTGGTCGGGATCGTGGTGTTGCGGTCGATGAGCCGGGTGAACACGCCGCCCAGCGTCTCGATGCCCAGCGACAGCGGGGTCACGTCGAGGAGCAGCACGTCCTTGACGTCGCCCTGGAGCACGCCGGCCTGCACGGCGGCGCCGATGGCCACGACCTCGTCCGGGTTGACGCCCTTGTGGGGCTCCTTGCCGAAGAAGGCCTTCACCACCTCCTGGATCTTCGGCATGCGGATCATGCCGCCGACCAGCACCACCTCGTCGATCTCGGAGGCCGAGACGCCGGCATCCTTGAGCGCCTTGCGGCAGGGCTCGATCGTGCGCTGCACCAGATCGTCGACGAGCGACTCGAACTTCGCCCGGCTGAGCTTCAGCGCGAGGTGCTTCGGGCCGGTGTTGTCGGCGGTGATGTAGGGCAGGTTGATCTCGGTCTGGGTGGCCGAGGACAGCTCGATCTTGGCCTTCTCGGCGGCCTCCTTGAGGCGCTGGAGGGCGAGCTTGTCCTTGGTCAGGTCGATGCCCTGCTCCTTCTTGAACTCGGCCGTCAGGTACTCGACGATGCGGTTGTCGAAGTCCTCGCCGCCCAGGAAGGTGTCGCCGTTCGTCGACTTCACCTCGAACACGCCGTCGCCGATCTCCAGGATCGAGACGTCGAAGGTGCCGCCGCCGAGGTCGTAGACCGCGATCGTGCCGGACTTCTTCTTGTCGAGGCCGTAGGCGAGCGCCGCCGCGGTCGGCTCGTTGATGATGCGCAGCACCTCGAGGCCCGCGATCTTGCCGGCGTCCTTGGTGGCCTGACGCTGGGCGTCGTTGAAGTAGGCCGGGACCGTGATGACCGCCTGCGTGACCGGCTGGCCGAGATGCGACTCGGCGGTCTCCTTCATCTTCTGCAGCGTGAAGGCGGAGATCTGCGAGGGCGAGTACTTCTTGCCGTCCGCCTCGACCCAGGCGTCGCCGTTGTCGCCGCGGGCGATCTTGTAGGGCACGAGGCCCTTGTCCTTCTGAGTCATCGGGTCGTCGTAGGTCCGGCCGATGAGCCGCTTGATGGCGAAGAACGTGCGCTCGGGGTTCGTGACCGCCTGGCGCTTGGCCGGCTGGCCGACGAGCCGCTCGCCGTCGTCCGTGAAGGCGACGATGGACGGCGTGGTGCGCGCGCCTTCCGAATTCTCGATGACCTTGGGCTGCGTGCCTTCCATCACGGCCACGCAGGAATTGGTGGTGCCCAGGTCGATGCCGATAACTTTACCCATGGTGGGATCCCTCTTTGTGTCGCGTTCAAGCAGACCGCCGAGCCCCGAAGCAGCTCGGCCCATGGCGGTGTCGGGGGTGATGTGAGTATGGGACCCGGGCCGGATCAAGGGCCGTGAACGGCTGAAACCCAGCGCGCAATCCCGCGTCGAGGGCGATATAAGAAGCCCGTTCCGGGCCCGCAAGGCGAAGCCTGCGCGGCGGGATCGGCCCCGCAGATCCGCGCCATCCCCTTGTCATTCCGGCAGGATCTCGCCGCGCGGCCGGCGCCGGTTCGGTGGCGTGGCTGCATTTTGTTGCTCCGCTGCCACGTCCGCGCCATCGACGGCGTGTTAACGTTTCGACAAGGGGTTGCGCGTGGCCCCGCCACTTCGTCTCCCCGTCGTAGAGTCCGATGCGCCCGACCCGCAGCCTCCTGCTCCCGATCCTGGCGGTCGCCGTCGCGGCGCCCGGGATGCTCGCCGCGCCCCCCGCGCGGGCCCAGAACTTCTTCGAGCGCCTGTTCGGCATCAAGCCGGAGCGGCCGCCGGTGCCGCCGCGCGGCCTGCCGGAGCCGGCGCCCGTCCCGGGGGCCCCGGGCGAGCCGGGCCCGCCCGCGGCGGCTCCCGAGGC
>NZ_JBKFBI010000169.1:0-11502 GCF_053346095.1 Methylobacterium sp. A52T
GGTGAGGGACGCGAAGGATCAGGACTGAACAGGCCGCCGATGCGCGTACAGGCCGCGACTCTTCCGGACTGTTCTCATCCCTCACCCTGTCCCTCTCCCGCACGGGAGAGGGGACCCGCGCCTCGTTTGGCACGGGCTCGCCGATCGCCTGCGTCCCAACCCGACCGGGAGCGGCTCTAGATCACGCCGCGGGCTGTCTAACGGAACCCGCGGCCCGCGGCGGAGGCCGCGCGGACCGGAGACGCTACCGGGACGTCGTCAGCAGCCGACCCGGCCGCAGCGGGTCCCAAACGCCTTCGAAGACGGGCTGCATCGCGTCGTTGAGCGACTGCACCTGGGAGACCGGCGACGGGGCCACCTTGGGTTGGATGCCGACGAGCGCGGCCGACACGCCGAGGAGGCCGATCACGCAGAGGCCGGCGATCGCCCAGCGCGGCGCACCCCAGGTGTGAAGCACGCCGGCCAGCGTGACGAAGATGGCAAATAGGCCGATAAACTGATGCATTAGACACCTCTCAGCGGTGTCTAGAGCGAAAATAGAGCCAAGAACTCTGTTCCATAACGGAACACAAGTTCTCAAAGGCGTCGATACTGGAGGCTCATTTCCGGACGTGGGCGTGGACCCTCGCAGGTCGCCGACACCCGCTGTCCCGGAAGGATCGGCCAGGCGGCGCAGATGGGCTTCCGACGGGCGTGGCGGCTGCGCGCGGCATGTGCCTGCACCCGCTCGAGCCGGTTCCGATCGATGTGCGACGGTTCGGAAGGACGACGGCGCCCGGTCGAGAACCCGCGCCATACCCCCTCTCCCGCGCGGGAGAGGGGGCGCACGCATGTCGCGGCACGGGCTCCGCCCTGGCCTCCGCGCCGACCCGATCGCGCGCGGCGCTCGCGGCCCCGCGATTCCGTCGACGCGAAGCCGACGGTGGCACGCGGTGCTCCGTGTCAGAGACGGCTGACGAGGAAACCGAGCCCGAAGCCGACGAGACCGGCCACGATCAGGGAGGCGTGCGGCCACTCGACGGATTTCTGATGACCTTCCCAGGCGGCGTGGCGGCTCCGGTCGTAGGCCTCGGCGGCGTGGTCCGAGACCTCGTCGGCCGCGTGCCGCACGGCGTCCTTGGCTTGGCCGTAGAGATTCTCGGCGGTGCCCTGCGCTTCGCGGAGGCGCCCCTCGAGGGCGTGACGGTCTGCGCCGACAGCGTCGCCGACCGCGCCCTGCACCTTCCCGCCGAGCGTGCGCGCGGCGCCCGTGATCCTGTCCGTGTCGACCATGGCAATGCTCTCCGACTGTGTCGCGGGAAGGTGCCGGAACCGGAGCGGTCGGACTCCCATCCCTCTGTGGCGACTGGGGCAACAGCAATGTGCGCCGGGCGTTCCCCGACTCCGCGGCGGCGTCCGGTCGAAACGATCGTGGGCGGTCGACGAATGCCCCGGCCGTCCTGCCCGCCGGTACCGCGCCCGACACGTGCGCCCCTTGAGCGGACGAGCGTCGCGCAGGGCGCAAGTCGCAGCCTCATTCAGGCCGCACTCACCGTCGAAGCGGCGAGCTTGAGCGTGAGGGGACCGGATGAACGAGGGCGGACGAGCACCGCACAGCGAGCTGCCCATTCTGCGCAGGTCCCTGTCGCTCAGCCCGGTCGCGGCACCGTCTCACGGAAGGACGACGCCGCTCGACCGGCGACGGCTGAACATGCGCTGGCTCTGCGCCAGCTGCCTGATCGCCACCTGCGGCGCGGCCCTCATGGGGGCGGCGCTCCGCATGTCCGTCGACACCGATCTCGCGCCGGCCGAGCCGACGTTCCGCCAGGGGCCCGCCCAGGTCGCGGAGGGGCAGGGGGTGGTCGGACAGCGCGGCGACCGCCTCGTGCGGCGCCAACTCGTCGCCTCGGACCGGGAGGAGTTCTCCGCGCCGGTGACCCACCAGGTCGGCGCCCGCGAGCTCATCCGGACCCAGCCCTTCGTGCGACTGGTCACGAGCCTGTCCTCCGGCGACGCGATCGACGGGCAGATCCCACCCTTCGATCCGACGCGCCAGCTCGCCGAGGACGGGGAGGTCGCCCCGGCCTCCGACGAGCCGGGGGACGATCCGTCCGGGACCACGGTCACGATCACGCGCTCCGCGCTCGCGGCCACGCCGGTGCCCGACGACGCGCCCGGCCTGAGCGACGAGGACGTCACGGCCCTCGTGGAGAGGCAGTGGGATGAGGCGCGAGAGACGGGGCCGCGGATCGCCGTGCCGCTCGCGCCGCAGCGGCTGCTCTCGCAGATCCTGACCGCCGCGCCGGCCGACGCCGCCTCGACCGCCGCCGGCGCCGATACGGGCCGCGACCCGTTCCACGCGATCGAGGTGCGGGTCGTCCCGGAGAACATCACGGACCTCGCCGAGACCCAGCCCGCCTCCGGCCTGAGCCTGACCGAGACGCGCGACGTCGTGCTCAAGCGCGGCGAGACTCTGGCCGACGCGCTGGCCGCGAACGGCGCCGAGCCGGCGCGCGTGACCGCCATCCTGGCCGCCTTCAGCGAGCATGCCCGCACCGGGCTGGCCGAGGGGCAGCACGTTGACCTGCTCCTCGTCCGGTCGCACGCCGGCGAGGCCGCGCGCCGGATCGCCCGGGTGACGCTCTACGGCGCAGGCGGTGTCGAGGAGATCGTCGCGGAACGGGATTCCGGCGGCTTCGTCACGGTGGCGCCGCCGTCGGCCCAGGTCGCGGCGTCGCGTTCAGGCGACGACGGCGACGGCGAGGGCTCGGGCGCCAGCCTGTACAGGAGCATCTACGAGGCGGTCCTGCGCAATGGCCTGCCCGGCATCCTGGCCGAGCGCATCGTCGGCATCTTCGCGTTCGGCCTGGACATGCAGCGCCGGATCGTCCCGTCCGACCGGCTGGAGGTGCTGTTCAGCCCGAGCGAGAAGGCGGGCGGCCCGCCGGAGGTGCGCTACGTCGCCCTGACGCTCGGCGGGGTGAAGCACCGCGCCTATCGCTTCGAGGCGCCCGAGGCCGGGACGGCGAGCTACTTCAGCGAGACGGGCAATTCGCTCCGCAAGTTCCTGATGCGCATGCCGATCGCCGACGGGCGGATCACATCGCCGTTCGGCACGCGCGTCCACCCGATCCTCCACTACGCCCGCTTCCACAACGGCGTCGATTGGGCCAACAAGGCCGGCACGCCGATCATGGCGACGGGCGACGGGACGGTGGCGTATGCGGGCCCGCGCGGCGGCTACGGCAACCGCGTCGAGATCCACCACGCCAACGGCTACGTGACGGCCTACAATCACCTGCAGCGGCTCGCGCACGGGGTTCAGGTCGGCGCGACCGTCCATCAGGGGCAGGTCATCGCCTACATGGGCTCGACCGGGCTCTCGACGGGACCCCACGTCCACTACGAGGTGAGCGTCGACGGGCGCTTTCTCGACCCGATGACGATCCGCCTGCCCGACAGCCAGGGCATTTCGCCCAGGCTGATGACGGCCTTCGAGCGGCAGGTCGCGGCCACGAACGCGCTCCGCCATCACGGCGCCCTGGCGATGTCGGCCCTGCCGCTCTGAGGCGGTCGCCCGGACCTCAAACGGCCGCGGAGGGCCGCGTGCCGTCGTCCGAGGGGGTGCCCGCCCCGGTCATCCGGCGGTCGACGGCGGCGAGCGTGTCGAGCAGGCGCTTCCGGAGCCGCGCCGCGCCCTCCATCTCCAGGGCGTCGACGTCGACGTAGAAGTCGATCCCCCGCGCGTGCTCGGAGAAGATCGTCTCCGGGGCCTCGGCGGTGAGGTCGCCCTCGATGGCGTAGGGGACGATCTCGCGGCTGATGCCCTTCATGCGGATCGGCTCCTGCGGGCTCGCCTGGACGATGTCGCTCACCAGCGCGTAGGTCTCGTAGCTCAGGGTGATGCCGCCCGGGACAGCGGCCGCCTGCAGGCGGGCGGCGAGGTTCGCCTCCGCGCCGATGATCGTGTAGTCCATCCGCTCGTCGCTGCCGAAATTGCCGACGTTGCAGTAGCCCGTGTTGATGCCGATCCGGGCCTGGAACGGGCGCTCGATGCCGGATCGCCGCCAGCGGGCATTGAGCTGGCCCAGACGCTTCTGCATCTCGATCGCCATCCGAACGCAGGCCTGCGCGTCCTCGCGGACGCCCCGGCTCTCGGGGTCGCCGAAGAAGACCAGCATCGCGTCGCCGATATACTTGTCCACCGTGCCGCCGTGCCTGACCGCTATGGCGGTCATCTCGGTCAGGTACTCGTTCAGCAGCGCGGTCAGCTCCTCGGGCTGCAGGCGCTCCGTGGTGGCGGTGAAGTCCTTGATGTCGGAGAAGAAGATCGTCAGCTTCTTGCGCTCGGTCGCCACCGACACGTCCCGCTCGCCGCTGAAGATGCTCTTGTAGACCTGGGGCGAGATGTACTTGGCGATCTGCACCGAGACCGACGCCAGGAACCCGTTCGATTCGGTCAGCTCCCTGTTCATCCGATCGATGAGGCGGGACTGGCGCGCCTGCAGCAGCAGGAAGGTGGTGCCGGCGAGCGCCGCCAGGATGAAGTAGCCCAGCAGGTACTTGAAGGCGAAGACGTTGGCGGCGATCGGCTGGTGCAGGACGATCTCCTGGATGCCGCGGACGTCGCCGACCTTCCAGTCAATCTTCGGGCTCAGGGGATGGGCGTTGTGGCAGCGAACACAGGCGGATTCCATGCGGATCGGCGCCGCGATCCGCACCTGCCGGTCGAAGATCGACCCCGTCGTCTCGCTGACGAAGCCGGTCTTGGGGTGCGCCCGGAGGTCCGCCAGGGCCTGGGTCTCGAAGCTGTCGAGATCGTGCGGCTTGCGGTCCTTGAACGGGAGATCGGAGACGAAGCGGTACTTCACCGCGCCGTCCCCGCCGCTGATCCGCTCGCCGAGTTCCAGGGAGAGCGTCGCGGGGATCGGGATCGCGTTCGGCACGCCCTTGTAATCGTGACGCGTCTCGACCCGGCCGGTCGCGGCGTTGACCGCCTGGACGACGTCGCTGGCGTAGAAGCTGCGCATCTGGTCGATGATCCGGCCGGTCTCGATCGCCTGCGTGGCGAGCATGCGCTCGGACAGGCCGCGCAGGTCGAGCCAGACCGCGACCGGCAGCCCCGCCAGGCCGAACAGGATCGCCGCCACCAGGAGCGGTCCCATGAACCGCTGCTGGCGCGCGACCGACTCGTCGAAACTCGACATCTCTCGTGACCCCGGGGCGCCAGGACAGGGCCCCATGCTGGGCAGCTCCATATACAGAGATGTCTTTCTAGAGAAGTGTTGACTTTTCGGACGCGCCTCAAACCGCAGTCTCAATGCAATGTCTGCGCGAACTATAGTCGACGAAATTAATCAACATGGGGATGTCGGCGCGCGCGCCGTCCGCCTTCGGCTCTCCGGAGCTCGCGCCGAGCCGCTGTCGCGGGATCGACGCATCGGCGTCGGTCTTTAGCGTCGCCTCCCGAGCCGTGCCTGCGGCGGATCCCGCGAACGGCGCCTATAGTCCGCGCGTCGACGGCGTGATTCCGGTCAGGATATCTCGGGATTGATCAGGCGCTGAGACGATTCGGGATCGGTCCGGGGTGGATGCGATGGCGGATGTACTGATCGTGGGGGCGGGTCCGGTCGGTCTGACGCTCGCCTGCGAACTCGCCCGGCACGGGGCGCGCTGCCGGATCGTCGACGCTGCGGCGCAGCCGTCGCCCTATTGCCGCGCGATCGGGGTCACCCCGCGCACGCTGGAAGTCTGGGAGGACATGGGCCTCGCGCGCGAGATGATCGACGCGGGTCTCTGGCTCACGGGCCTGCGCACGATCCTGCACGGCCAGCCGCCGGTCGACGCGGTGAGTCCGCCGCTCGATCTGCCCTACGCGTCGCTCGGTCTGCCCCAGTTCGAGACCGAGCGAGTCCTGAACCGCCACCTGGAGCGCTTCGGCGTCCGGGTCGAGCGCGGCCTGCGCCTGACGGCCCTGGAGCAGGACGCCACCGGTATCCGCGCGCATCTGCAGGAGGCGGACGGTGCGGTCGCGGAGGCGCACTTCCGCTACGTCGTCGGCTGCGACGGTGCCCACAGCACGGTCCGGCGCCAGCTCGGCATCGCGTTCGAGGGTGAGGCCTATCCCTGGCCCTTCATGCTCGGCGACGTGCACATCGCCTGGGACGTACCCTACGGCCTCGCGGTCCGGGCCCTGCGACTGAACGAGGACGCCCCGCCCGACATGTTCATCGCCATCCCGCTCCCCGAGCCGGGCCGCTACCGCGTCTCGATGCTCGCGCCGCAGCATCTGGTGCCGGCGGGCGGGTCGGATCACGGGATCCAGGCCGAGCTTCAGGGCCCGTCGCTGGCCGACCTGCAGGCCGTGGCCGACGATCTCCTGCCGGACGGCTCGCGCCTGTCGGACCTGCGCTGGTCGTCGGTGTACCGCATCAGCATGCGCCTCGCCGCCGCCTATCGGCGCGGCCGCTGCTTCCTGGCGGGCGACGCCGCCCACATCCACCCGCCGACCGGCGGGCAGGGGATGAATACCGGGATCCAGGACGCCTACAATCTGGCCTGGAAGCTCGCCCTGGTTCTTCGGGGCGCCAGTCCCGAGACCCTCCTCGACAGCTACGAGGGGGAGCGGCGCCCGGTGGGCGCGGAGGTGATCGCGCGGACCCGGACAGCGAGCGAGGGATACGGTCGGGAGCGCGGCGGCGCGCCGGACCGCCTCGCCGAGACGCAAATCCTCGTCAGCTATCGGAACACGGCCTGGATCGCCGACGACGCGACGGAGACGACGGAGGCCGGCCCGAGGCCCGGCGACCGGGCGCCCGACGTCAACGGGCTGGTCCGCGACGGGCTCGGTTTCCCGACGCGGCTCTTCGACGAATTGCGCGGTACCGAGCACGTCCTCCTCATCCACGCTGCCGGGATGTCGGACGCCGTGGCCGGCCCCGATCTGCCGATCTGGGCCCGCCAGCACCGTCCCCGCGTCCGGGTCGTCGTCATCGGCGGCGAGGTGCCCATCCCGGGCGTGACGGCGCTCGCCGATCCGACGGGGGCCTTCGGTCAGGCTTACGGCGCGGGGACCATGGCCTGCCTGATCCGGCCGGACGGGCACGTCGCCTGGCGCGGCCGGACGTGGCGCGAGCCCGGCCTGCACGCGCATCTCCGGCGCCTGTTCCCGTCGGCCGCCCCGCAATGAGCGCGCGCCGTGGCCGGCGGCCGACCGGCAGCACGGCCCGTCGTCCATGGCCCGTCCGCATCGACGCGCCCGCGTTCAGGCGCCCGGCCCGCCGTCCCGTCCGGTGACGCGCTTCGACCAGTCCTCGACCGCGCCGGTCCGCAAACGTCGGTGCAGGAGCAGGCGCCAGCTCTCCGCCAGTTCCGGGATCGCGCTCGCGGCCTGCAGCTCGGACCGGTTGCGCGTGTCGACGTAGAGGAGGTGAATCAGGCGCGCGAGCGACCAGTCCGGCCGCGGACGCGCCCGAAGCTCGATCCTGTCGCCGGGCTCGGCGACGCCGTCCTCGAGGACTCGCCAGTACCAGCCGGTCCGCCCCGTCCTCTGCACGGCGAGCGCCATCCCGGATCGTCCGAAGCGCCGGTCGAGCTTGAAGCAGGGCTGGCGCCCCTGGCTGACCTGCAGCAGCGCCGAGCCGAAGCGGGCGACGTCGCCGACGCAGACGTCGCGCTCCGTCCAGCCCGTCGTCGCGAGGTTCTCACCGAAGGCGCCCGGTGCGGAGAGCAGCGGATGATCGCCGATCTCGGAAGCCCAGGCGGCGTAATGGTCCTGCGGATACTGGTGGAGCGCCTTCTCGGGACCGCCATGGAAGCGGAGGTCGGCCTGGGCATCGCCCACGAGACCGGTCGCCGTGACCCGCCACGGCCCGGGAACGGGATTCTTGACGATGCCGCTCGGCGGACCGTCCGGTCCCAGCGGCGCGACCGGTCCGGCGAGGACGAGCGGGAGGATGGGTGGCAGGATCGGCGTCGTCATGGCCGCGTGTCGTCCGGCATCCGGCATCCGGATACGTCGCACCCGTCCGGCGCCATTGCCCCGCGCACCGATCCCGTGACCGGTTCCGCGATCAGCGAGCCCACCAGGATGCCGAGCGCGAGGTCGTCGACCTGCCCGAAGTCGTGTTCCCGGACCCGTCCGTCACGGTCGATGACGATCGTGGTCGGCGTTCCGCGCATGCCGTAGCGCCGCATCGTCTGCGGGATCGGCCCGTCGTCCTCGAGGAGGTCGACGGCGATCGGCAGGGTCAGACGATACTCGTGGATGAAGGCTTCGAGGGCGACTTCGGTCATGGCGGCATGATGCTCGGACACCGCGTGCAGGCCGATCACCGCGACCGCGCCGTTGCCGGCAAACATCCGGTGCAGCTTCTCGGCCTGCGGCGTGCCGTGCGCCACGCAGCCGGGGCACAGCATCTGGAACGCGTGCAGCACGACGACCGTGCCGCGCAGCGCGGCGAGGGAGAGCGGCGCGGGCGTGTTGAACCAGCGACCGGTCACGAGTTCGGGGGCCAGGATGGTCATGCCGCTTCTCCGGAGTTCGGGTCGTCGATGACGAGCGGCCGGGCAGCGGCAGCCGCCGGGCCGCGGAGGCTCACTGGGAGCGGAGGCCGAACGAGATCCCGTAGGCGGTGCGGCGCGCCGCGAAGATCTCGTCCTTCGGCGCGTCGATGCCGTCCGCCAGCTGTCCCGGGTCGAAGATGCCCTGGTCGCAGCTCTCGTTCGGCTCGATGCCGGTCACGGCGATCGTGCCGAGGGTGACCGCCTTCCGGTCGTCCTCGTTGGGCCACCGCTGGGTGATGTCGCCGTCGAGATCGTCGCCGGGACCGGCGAGCAGGGCCACGACGTCGAACGCCGCCGGGCCCCTCGACAGCTGCTCCCGCAGCGCGTCGGCCAGGAACTGTGCAGGCTTGCCCTTCGCCTCCTCGTCGCTGAGGGTGATCTCGCCGGCTCGGGGAGCGATCTTGAACTTGAAGGGCACGGCACGACCGTCCGCGTTCAGGCCCGTGAACGTGTGCACGCCCCAATAGACGACGCCGGCATAGCTGCCCGGGACAGGTTTGCCGGCGACGAAGGCCGCCTGGCGCGTGGTCTCTGGATTGGCCTTCGCGAAGGCCGCGATGGCCTCCGGATTCGGCTTGCCGTCGGGGCCGGGAACGCGGACCTGCAGGAACGCGAGCATCTGGTCGAGGCTCCGCGCGAAGTGGACCGGCGCGTTCTCGAACAGCAGATGGGTCTCGCCACCGTCCGACAGGAGCTTGATCGAGAAGCCGCGCAGAACGGTCCTGGTCGTGTCCGGCACCGACGGGTTGCCGCCGCCGACCGAGAACCGCCCGACGAGAGGCCAGGGCCGGGTGAAACTGATCGACCGCGTCACCTGTCCAACGTCGGCCGAGGGCGTGTAGGTGCCGCGGACGCACTGCCCTTTGGCGAAGGTCGGGCGCACGCCGGGCCGACTGCCGGCGACTGTGCGCAGAGCCTCCACCAGGTCCTGAGCATCGGCGGCGATCGCCCCTGTCGGCGGCGCGAGGAGCGCGAGAAGGATCCCGCTGAGGCGTGCCAGCGCCGCGATCCTCGGCGCGGTCGGCGCCCTCACGGGTCGGCGATCGATCACGTCTGCGCGCGGCGAGGGCCGGGCCGCGGCCGGGGGTGGATCGTCGAGGCGGGCATATGCCATGGTGACTCGTCCTTCTCTGATGCTCGGAGGGGGATCTTCCGGCGGTTCGGCGATGGCAGTCGCCGAACCGCTTCCTGTCGCGCGTCCTACTTCTGAGGGGTCACCTTGCCCGGCAGCGACAGGTTGCCCGAGGCGACCTTGAAGACGTCGCTGACGCAGAGCAGCGGCGCGTGCAGGTTGCCGTTCACCTTCAGGCCGGACGTCACCCCGTCGAACGAGGCACCCTTGATGCCGGTGATGAGCGAGACCGGGATCTCGACCTGAACCGTGTCGCCCCGGAAGGTGGTCGGGTAGTCCGGGCTGTCGATCAGGAGCGGGACCTTCGGCCAGGTCGGCGGAACCTTCGGCTTCGCGCCGTCCGGGATATCGACGACCTTCAGGCCGCCGCCGCAGGCCGCGTCCTTGGCGAGCACCACCCAGTGCGGGTGCCAGACATGGCGGTTCCTGGCACCGTAGGCCGCGTCGTCGAAATCGGGGTGGAAGGTGACGGCGAGCGCCACGATACCCTGAGCCTTGTCGAAGCCGATCGCGTCGCTGTCGAGGGTCGTCGGCCAGACGTAGGCGTAGACGCTCGAGCCCTCGAACTTGCCGGTGGCATCCGGCTTGTCCTTGCCCGCCTCGCCCCGGACACGGGTGGTGAAGATGGCGGTGTCGCCCCTGGTCGCGATCCTCGTCTCGACGATGTCGAACGACGCCAGGACAGCGGGATTCGGCTGCGCCCGGATGGGCTCGGCCGAGGCGCCGGTGGAGAGCGCGCACAGAGCCGCCGCCACGAGGCCAACGCCCCGTGCCTTGATCCTCGTCATGACGATGTGTCCTTTCAGGTCTCTCGTGGTGCTCGGAGGGGCGGCGATCCATTCGCGAAGGACGTCCAGGTGGCAGCCTGGACGTCGGGATCGGCCGCTTCATGCTCGCCGCAATCGAGCCGGAGATCCCGGCTCCCGATCGCGGCGTTCACGAAGGCGCAATGGTGGGGCTGGGCCTCGGCCGGATGGGCGTTCGGCCTGAAGTGGCGGCAGCTGACGCACATCCGTTGCACCGGGATGGCACCCGCCTGCTGCAGGGTCCGGATGAGCTTGATCTGGGTCAGGAGGAGATCCGCCTGCTCGGGCGGCGTCAGCCGCGCCAGGGCCGACATCACCTGTGACGTGGCCGCGGCGAGGGCGCGCCCGAGCGCGCGGCCTTCGTCGGTCAGGCGCACGATCACCGCGCGGGCATCCGTGGGATCGGGCGCGCGCGTCAGCAGGGCCTTGCGCGCGAGCGCGGCGAGCGTGTCGGCCATGCTCGGTGCCGAGACGGCCAGCTGCGCGGCGATCTCCTTCGCCCTCAGGCCGGCCGGGCGTCCCGCGAGCAGCGCCAGCACCTGCGCCTGTGTCGGATTCAGGCCCGCATCGCCCGCGGCCGCCCACAGATCGGCCCGCAGCACGATGGCGACGCGCTCGAAGCCCTCGCGCAGGCGGATTAGGACGGGATCTGGGTCGGCCGCGTGGTCCATGGATCGATAATTAGGATTCCTAAGTATTAGGGTCAAGGGGAGTGGCAACCGCCGCTCCGCACGCGCACCGCAGCTCTGGAACGGGCCATTGCTTGCGGAGGACGACCTCCGACGGCGACGGCTTCGTCCGGCACGATCGTCGGTCGCGGCGCCACAGGATCGGCGCCGACATCAGGACGAAGCTGCGCGCCAAACTGTCGGACCTTCGCCGCGATGAACGAGTAGGGCGTCTCTGCAAAGTCATCTGAGCCAGAGCATGGTCATGCCGAGCGTGACCATAGCGAGGTAGTTTGCGGCTCGCTTCTCGTAGCGGGTGGCGATGCGGCGATACTGCTTGAGCCGGCCGATC
>NZ_JBKFBI010000017.1:0-63955 GCF_053346095.1 Methylobacterium sp. A52T
GCGGCGTGACGGCCGGCCGGGCCCGCGCGCGCTCCGGGCGCGCCGGGCCCCGCTCGCGCCACGGCGCGGTCGGTGCCGCGGCCCGCCTCAGGCGACCGGCAGGCCGAGGACCCGCCGCGATTCCTCGGACAGCACCGCGTGGCGGGCCGATTCGGGGCCGTCGTTCGGCGTCCGCGCGGCGGCCTGCGTGACGAGGTCCCGGAACCGCTTCTTGTCGAGGGCGCGACCGCGCAGGCTTCCGAGCACGGCGTCCAGCACCATGCGGACGGCCCGGGCGCGCTGGCGCTCGCGCTCCAGTTCGGCGGCGAGCAGCGGATCCCCGAACTGGGCCGCGCCGAGAGGCGCCACCAAGACGGCGCCGTCGATGACGGCGGGATCCCGGTCGTCGGCCTCGACCGCAGAATCCGTGATGCCGTCGAGGATCTTGGTCGCCTCGGTCAGCAGGATCTTGTGCTGGACCGCCGCCGAGAGGTTCCCCGGAACCTTCTGGCTCGCCGCGCCGATCAGGCGCTTGAACTTGGCCCGATCCAGCCCGAAACGGCCGATGCTGGCCCGCAGCGCCGCCAGCACGGTGCGGAGCGCCTCGGTCCGGTAGGTCGCCTTGAGGAGCTGATCCCGCAGCGCCCCCGCCGAGGCCATCTCGACGAAAGCTGTCTCGGGCAATTGCTGCACCTGTTCCGCCAGCTCGACGATGGCGCGCTGCATCAGCGCGGTGCGCTGCTCGCGGATCTCGTCCGGCGCCAGCCGCTGGCGTCCCTTGCGGAGCCACACGAAGAATTCCGTCGCGTCCCGGTCGAGGAAATCCTCGACGCGCAGATCGATGTAGCCGAGCTGCGCCAGCTCCAGGATCATCAGATTGAAGCTCGCCGGCACGAACACCCAGGCATGCGCGTCCGCGTAGTGCGGCAGCTGCGCGGCGCCGAGCCACTGCGGCTCGTCGGTGAGCGGATTCGCCGGAATGGCCGGCCGCGTATCCTGGCCCGACCAGGCGCCGACCGTGCCGTTGTCCTTCAGCGCCATGTTCAGGGCGTAGTCGATGTGGGTCCGGACCGTGTGCCGGTTCCGCTTCTCCAGGAACGCCGCGACCGCGTCCGCCGTCCCGGTGATGGAACGGTAGAAATCGAAGCATTTGCGCTTGTCGGGCACGGCCAGGATCACCACGCCGTCCGGCCGAAGCAGCGTCTCGGCGGCGCGCAGGAAGGTCACGATGTCGGTCGTGTGCTCGATGACGTGGCTGGCGATGAACGCGTCGAAGGTGCCGTGCTGGTCGACCGGGACCGCGTCCGCGATCGAGCCGCCTGTCCAGACGAAATCGACCTCCTCGATGCGGTCGACCGTCTGGTCGTGATACTTCTCGATGAGCTCCGAGCGCGGCGCGTGATCGATGACGAACGTGTTCCAGCCGTCGCGCTTCGGCGCGAGCGGGCTGAAGCTCGGGCCGATCTCCACGATGCGGGAATCCTTGGTCAGCGACCTCAGGAGTTGCTGCGCACGATCCATTGCCACTAAGCTCCGATCAAACGCTTCGCGAATGCGCTGTGAAAGCGCGGTGAAGGCCGCGTTGGCGGGAAGGAACACCGTTGCACAAGAGGCCGCTCGCCGCCGTCACCATGGCCTACAACGAAAAGACCATGCTTCCGCTCTGGCTGAAGCACTACGAGCGACAAGTTGGGGCTGAAAACTGTTATATCCTCGACCACGGTTCCGACGACGGCTCGACGACCGGACTGCGCGCGAACGTCGTCCGGTTGCCGCGGTTGCCCCTGAACGAGTGGGAGCGCGCCCACACCGTCAGGGATTTCTGCGCATCGCTGTTCATCGGCTTCAAATATGTTCTCTATGCGGATAGCGACGAGCTGATCCTTCCCGATCCGGACGTATCGCCAACGCTCTCCGAGTACATCGCCGCGCGGCCGCTGCCCCCCATCCTCGATCTGTTCGGGGCCGACGTCATGCACGTCGGGGACGAGGCCCCCATCGACGTCGCGGCGCCGATCTCCGGCCAGCGGAGATACATCCGGCCGATATCGACCCTGTGCAAGGCGACCATCGTGTCGGAGCGGGTCGACTGGCATGTCGGCTTCCACTGCCTGATCCAGGATCACCGCCCCGATTTCCGCGACCTGTTCCTGTTCCACCTGGCGTATCTGGACCACGACATCCTCTTCAGGCGCCAGCAGAAGCGGAATGCGGCCGCACCGATCGGCATCCCGAACTCCCACCACGCCATCGACCCGACGGAGTTCCTGACCTTCGTGAAGGCCGATATCGGCCGCGTCCCGCGTCGTCCCGTTCAGATGCGTCCGGGTGAGGCCCATTTCGAGACCACGAAGCGGCTGTTCGCCGACGCGATCGAGCGCAAGAGCGCGATTCAGGCGCCCGACCTCTGGACGCTGCCCGAACGCTTCGTCGGATCCTTCTAGGGCAGGACGGTCGAGGCGGCTCGGAGAACGCCGCGGCTGTACCGGCACGGACATCCGGTATATCTCGGGCCGCCCGACGCCGCTCCGGCCACGCCGGCGAACCCTTGGGGAGCTTCGACCCTGCGCGACGATCAGAGCCTCATCGCGCCGGGCGCGGACCGGAGCAGCGCCGCCGCGCCCTGGGCCGGACGCGTCGCGGATCTCGCGCACGCGGCGCTCATCGGCGAACTGGAGACCTGGCCCAAGCCCGGCCTCGTGAGCCCGGTCGATTCCGGCAGCCACGACGACATGGATGCGGAGACGCTCCGCCGCAGCGCGGCGGCGCTCCGGCCGTTCTTCGCGGAACTGGTCGCGGCGGGCGCCCGCGATGCGGGCATGGCGGAACTCCGGGCAATCGGTCTCGCCGCCGAGGCCGCGATGATGCGGGCGACCGGCGGCGTCAACGCGCATCGGGGCGCCATCTTCTCGCTGGGGCTGATCTGTGCCGCGGCGGGAGCGCGGGGCGTGGGGCCCGGTGCGGAGCGCGCGAGCGCCGAAGGGCTGGCGGAGGCGGTCGGTCATCTCTGGGGGACAGCGATCACCCGGGCGCCGGTCTCGGCCGTCAGCCACGGCGGCCGCGCGGCGCGGCGCTTCGGCGTCGGTGGCGCCAGCGCCGAGGCCGCGGCGGGCTTTCCGACCATCCGCGCCGTCGCCCTGCCCGCTCTCCACTTCGGCCGATCGTGCGCCCCCGACGATGCCGAGGCGGCCCGCGTGCACTGCTTCTTCGCCCTCCTGGCGGTCGTCGACGACACGAACCTCCTGCACCGCGGCGGTGCCGACGGCCTCGTCGGCGCGCGCGCGGCCGCCGCGACCTTTCTCGACGCCGGAGGCATCGCGGCCCCCGATTGGCGCGCGCGCGCGGCGGCCATCCACCGCGCCTTCGTGGCCGCGCGCCTCAGCCCGGGCGGCTGCGCCGATCTCCTCGCCGCGACGCTGCTGCTGGACGCCCTCGCCTCCCCACCCTGACGCGCGCGCAGCCCCGGGGCGCGTCGGTCGCAGTTTCGCGGATGCGGGCGCTACCTACATGCGGACTCTATCCCGCCCTCCCCGCCGGACCGCCCGTGACCCTGTTCAGGATCGCCCTCCTCGCGCTCGCCGCGCTCTTCCTCGTGCCGGTGGCGATCTCCGCCCTGCTCTACGCGACGCGGGCGAGCGGCGACTGGCGTCTGGCGGATCGGTCCAGCGCCGGCCTGCTGCCGCGCGCGGACGCGCATCCCGGCGCCGTGCTGCGCATCTTCTCGGCGCGGACCGTGAGCTGGCGCGGCATCGTGGCCACGCACAGCTGGATCGTCGTCAAGGAGCGCGGCGCCCGCGCCTACAGCCGGTTCGACTACACGGCCTGGGGCCAGCCGATCTGGGTCGACCGGTTCGTGCCGGACGGGCGCTGGTTCGGGAACCCGCCGACGGTGGTGTTCGCGGCCGACGGCGCCGAGGCGGAGGCGATGCTTCCGCGGATCCGGCAGGCCGTGGCCGAGTACCGGTTCAGCCGGCCCGGCGACTACGTCGTGTGGCCCGGCCCGAACTCGAACACCTTCGTGGCCGCCGTCATGACGGCGGTTCCGGAGATCCGCGAGAGCCTGCCCACCACCGCGATCGGCAAGGACTTCCCCTATGACGGGCGCTGGATCGGCCTGACGCCGTCGCGGACCGGGATCCGCATCAACCTCGGCGGCTATGCCGGGGTGACCCTCGGCTGGGTGGAGGGCCTGGAGCTGAACCTGCTCGGCGGCGTCGCCGGGATCGACCTGCGCCGGCCCGGTCTCAAGCTGCCGGCCCTGGGACGAGTCGGGCTCTGAGCGCCGACGCGGTCCCGGGGCGCGCGACCGTCGGCGCCCCGGGACGCGCCGCTCACGGCGCGAGGTCGTGGACCGGCTCCTTCACCGGCGTGGCGCTGCTGTTCAGCACGGTGCTGCCGGTCGAGACCGGCTTCAGCACGGCCCGGTCGATCTGCGGCGGGGTCGGGAGCTGGAGCTGCGCGCTCGTGTCGGCCCACTCGCGCGCGACGCGGTCGGGATCGTCGTTGAGCTTCGTGCCGTAGCTCGGCACGATCTCCCGGATCTTCGCCTGCCATTCCGGCGTGGCGACCTTCTGGGCGAAGACCTTCTCCAGCACCTGCAGCATGATCGGCGCCGCCGTGGAGGCGCCGGGCGAGGCGCCGAGGAGCGCCGCGATGCTGCCGTCCCTGGCGTTGACGATCTCGGTGCCGAGCTTCAGCACGCCACCCTTGTTCGGGTCGCGCTTGATGATCTGCACCCGCTGCCCCGCCTGCCAGAGGCGCCACTCCTCCTTCCTGGCCTTCGGGAAGTACTCGCGCAGCGCCGCGATCCGGTCATCGTCCGACAGCATCAGCTGCCCCGCCAGGTACTCGACCAGCGGGAACTCGTCGACGCCGACCTTCATCATCGGCCAGATGTTGCTGGTGGTCGTGGAGCTGAGGAGATCGAAGTACGAGCCCTCCTTCAGGAACTTGGTCGAGAAGGTCGCGAACGGCCCGAACAGGATCACGCGCTTGCCGTTGATCACGCGGGTGTCGAGATGCGGCACCGACATCGGCGGGGAGCCGACGGACGCCTTGCCGTACGCCTTGGCGAGATGGAGCGTGGCGACGTCGGGATTGTCGTTGATCAGGAACGAGCCGCCCACCGGGAAACCGGCATACTCGTCGCCCTCGGGGATGCCGGATTTCTGCAGGAGGTGCAGGGCACCACCGCCCGCGCCGATGAACACGAACTTGGCGTCGGTCGTCCGGCGCGTCCCGTCCTTCAGGTTCTTGGCGGTCACCCGCCACGAGCCGTCGCCGTTCTTGGTGATGCTCTCGACCTCGGTGGAGAGCCGGAGGTTGAAGCTCGGCTGCTTCTTCAGGTGGGCGACGTACTGGCGGGTCACCTCGCCCCACTCGCAGTCGGTCCCGAGCGGCGACCAGGTCGCGGCGACCTTCTGCTTCGGGTCGCGGCCCTCCATCATCAGGGGCACCCACTTGCGGAGCTGCTCGGGATCCTCCGAGTACTCCATGCCGGCGAAGAGCGGGCTCGCCTTCAGGGCCTCCCAGCGCTTCTTCAGGTAGGCGATGTTGTCGTCACCCCAGACGAAGCTCATGTGGGGCGTGTAGTTGATGAAGGTCCGCGGGTCCGTCATCACGCCGGTCTTGACCTGATGGGCCAGGAATTGCCGGGTCACCTGGAACGCCTCGTTGATCTCCACCGCCTTGGCGATCTCGATCTGCCCGTTCTTCTTCTCGGGCGTGTAGTTCAGCTCCGCCAGGGCCGAGTGTCCGGTGCCGGCGTTGTTCCAGCCGTTCGAGCTCTCGAGGGCGACTTGATCCAGCCGTTCGACCATCTGGATCGACCAGTTCGGCTCCAGCGCGTTCAGCCAGACGCCCAGCGTCGCGCTCATGATCCCGCCGCCGATCAGCAGCACGTCGACCTTGCTGTCCGCGCCGTCGGCCAGGGCCAGCGCGCCCGGAAGGGCCGCCAGCGCCAGGCCGGTGGCGGCCGTGCCGAGGAGCCGCCGCCGGCTCAGGGACAGCACGTCCGCGGTCCGGCGGTCGCGCTGGTGTTGGGTCTCGTCGTCGCCACGCATGGGCAGATCCCGCTTTTGCGTACCGGACGGCCCGATCGGCCGCCGCGCGTACGGAAGACACTCGATGCGACGGGCGCGAATCCCGCCCGTCCGGCCTTCCGGATCGTTTCCCCGTTCCCGTCGCGGCACGCTCGCGGTCTCGCTCGACCCGGCACGACGGTCCTGCCCTGGCCCGCATCGCGTCCGTCGTCCCCGAGCCGCACGGATCGTGGGAGGACGGGGCGCGCCTGCGCGACGCAGAGGCCTTCCCTCCGCCTAGGCGCGCGCTCTCGCCGGAGAACGGATCTTCGGTTCAAGACCTCGCTCGCGCGGTGGCGCGATTGCCGGGTGGGCGGGAAGATGCTGGCTGGCTTGGCTCAGCAGATTGATGGTGGCCTCATAGAGGACGGGGCCCGAAAGGACAATCACTGCCAGGGTTGCAATCGCCGCCATCCTGTCAGTCCCTCGCGACGACCGGCGCGCATGGCGGAGACCCGTCGATAGACTGGCCGCGATCGGTCGCCCGATCAACCGCTCGATCCGTGCTCGACGCGACGGCGTGGCGAAGGAGCGGCACTACGGGATGTGCTTGAACCGGATGATGCTGCGCGACAGGCGGCCGTCATCCCAGTTGGGCATCACGCGCCAGGGGGTCGTGACGTCGGCGTAGTCGCCCTCGATATGGATGGTGCGGTGCTGCTCGGTGCCGACCCATTCGGGCGCCCAGGCGGTCTGCACGCTCGTGACCCACTGGTCACCCTCGATCCGGTAGCGGCCGATATAGGCGACGAGGGTCTTCATCAGCGCGGCCCGCTCGGCGTCGGTGGTCGCCGGCGTGCGCGCGGTGCCCTCGAGGTTGAAGGCGACCCAGCCGTCCTTGGTGAAGATGACGCGACCGCGCGGCGTGCCGCCCATGGCGTCGACGAGCGTGCCGGTCTCCTTGTCCTCGACCTTGTAGGAGACGAGTTCCCAGGTGCCGACGATCCGGTCCGCCAAGCGCGCCCCGACCACCGCCGCGCCGACGCGGTCCGGCGCGGAGGCGCTCCAGGCCAAGTCGGCCGCCAGGACACCGGAGAGCGCCAGGAGGGTGCGGACGGCCGCGGCGGCCGATCGTTGTGCGGGCATGGTCTGGACCGGGAACTCGCGTGTCGCGGCGCCGGAACGCGCCGCCACCGCGTTCTGCGGGCCGGCACGGCGCGTTCCAAGCGCCGCGCGAGCAGTGCTGGTAGACCGTCTGCGCGCTTGCGGCCGTCGCCGCGGGCGAGCCGTTGTCAGCCGCCGTTGCGGGCCATGCGGGTCGTGACCGTGCCGGCGGCGAGGCTCGGCAGCGGGTCCTGCGTGCCGCTGACGACCACCAGCCGCTGAACCTCGCCGCGCAGGAAGGCCTGGAGGAACCGGTCGTAGTCGCGGAACGACACGCAGCCGTTCGAGTCGCCGCGCGGGCCCAGCATATAGGTGTGTGCCAGCAGGCCGACACGGCCGTAGACCGCCTCGTTGCCGCCGACCGGCGTGAGGCGGATCGCCCGCACGCCGTGGAAGGGCCGTTCGCGCTCGGTGAGATCGTAGGTGCCGGGCGGAGTCGGGCCGCGCATCCGGACGTTGACGAGGCGCGGCTCGTCCAGCCCCTCGCCCAGGCCGGAATGCGCCTCCAGGCGCTCGCCGTTCGGAAGGGTCACGGTCCGGGCTGCGATGTTGTAGACCGCGATGCCGGCCGAGGGGCCCGGATCCCGGGCCGGGGCCAGCGGCGGCGAGACGCGCTGCTGCGGCGGCGCGACGTCGGCCGGCTTGCTCTCGAGCGCCGTGTAGGCCAGCGCCGGTCCGCGCTCGATGCCGAACAGCTTCTCGATGAACGAGCGCTCTTCGGGTTGGGGGATGGGCTGAGCCGCCGGCGGCACCTCGCGGCGCGCCATGCGCCGGTCGGACCGCCGGGCGAGTGCGGTGCCCGCGGGCCCGCGGAACTCGGGCGGACGGGGGATCGGCAGCGGGACCACCATCGCGCTGAGCGGTGTCTCGGCGACCTGCGTTCCGGGCTGCGCGTCGGCGCCGGCATCGGCGCCTTCGGGGACGGGTTCGGGCGTCAGCGAGGGTGGGGCGATCTGATTCCAGGCCCATCGTGACTGCGAATTGCCGAGGGCGTCGCGACCGGGCTCGGGCGATTCGGCGGCCTCCGGCTCGGCGGCGGCGGTCTCGGCCCTGTCCTCCGCGGACGGCGAAGGCATCGGCGCTTCCGTCCGGGCGTTCTCGATGCCGGTTACCGGGACCGGGGCTCGATGCAGGACGCTGCCCCCGAGGGCGGCGAGCGTCACCGCGCCGGCGAGCACCGTTAGGGGCGCGAGCCACGTGCTGCGCGCGTTCCGGGTCTTGAGGCCGTCCAGCGGCACGGATTCGACAGCCATCGCGGTTGCCCATGCTCCTCGTCGCGAGGCGGGGCTTGCCGGCTGCCGCACTCCGCAAAGACTGCGGATCCGCGGCGGGCGGACCGGCCCCGCTCAGCGTGAGACAGCGGGGTCGGGCCGGCTTTTCTGGGGCGATGCGATGGTCGATCTTGGCTCGATCGGGACCATTTTCGGGCGCGCCGCCGCAGTTCTCGCAATACCTCTCGGTCTATTCGAGGCCGAGATACTGCTAATTGTTGTCGATCTGGCGCCCGAGAATGGCGATCGCCTTCTCGTAGACCGGCGCCGCGTTCCAGCCCTGGATCGCCGCGAAGTTCGGCTCGCCGGGCTGGTAGCCGGCGCCGGCCCGCCAGCCGTGCGCCTTGAGGAAATTGGCCGTGGACGACAGGGCGGCGCCGACGTTGTTGAGGTCGCCGGTGCCGTAGGCCAGCACGTTCTTCGGCAGGAACTGGGTGTGCCCGACCTCGCCGTGCGCCGCGCCGCGGGTATTCGGTGTCAGGAGCCCGCGATCGACCAGGGTCAGTGCAGCGTAGAGCTGGTCCGTGAAGTATTCGGAACGCCGGCAATCGTAGGCGAGCGTCGCCACCGCGGAGAGCGTGTTGACGTTGCCGCGCACCGCGCCGAAGCCGGTCTCCATGCCCCAGATCGCCAGGAGCGGGCCCGGCGGCACGCCGTAGCGCTGCTCGATCGAGTCGAAGAGGGCCGCGTTCTGCTGCTTAAGGGCGCGGCCCCGCTTGACGATGGTCGGGCCGCCGCGCTTGGCGAGGAACTGCTCCAGCGACAGCTTGAAGCTGTGCTGCCCCCGGTCCGCCGAGATGGTGGCGGTCGAGTAGGTGGTGTTCTGCAGCGCCGCGAGGCTGGCCGCGCTGGCCCGGCCGCGCGCCTCCTCGGCGAATTGCCGCTTCCACGCATCGAAGCCGGCCGCGGTGTTGCCGCACTGCGCGGCCTGCGCCTGCCCGGCGCTGAGAGCGATCCCGGCGATGGCCGCGACCGCGATGGTCTGACGCCGCAAATTCTCGATCACGCGAAACACTCCTTCGGCGCGTCGTCGCGCCCTGTCCTGCTGGGGATACCGGGTCACATCTCGTCGATATCAGGGCGAGAAGATGTCGAAGGCGCGACCTGCAGGCTTCCCGCCCTCAAATCATCGCGCATCTCGGGATCTGCGACGAGGCCGCAACGTCAGGGTGTTCGGAGCATCGTGAACACCGCGTGTGCGAAAAGCCGAAGAGGGGCCGACGCGCGGCCGAGGCCTTCCGCGCCGGACAAGATCAGGTCGCTGAAAGGATCGCATATCGCCGCTCGTGCATAGTTGTGATGCGTGGCACATCAGTACTTTGCCAGCAAATCGAATACGCGTTGGTGGGTTTGACGGATGTGTCACAAGCTTGTCAAACGATCGACATAGCTTTGCCGGCGGAAAGACTTCTGCGGAGAGGCGGCGTGGGGTCGTTGATGATCCGGGCGGCGTGGCATGATCGAGATCCCGCCTCCCTCGCCCGTCCTAACCGCTCCCTGCCTTTTCGCGACGCCGCTCGGCGCTCTCGGGGTGCTCGGGGCCATCAAGCGCGCGCCCTCGGCCGGATCACAGTCTGACCAAGCGGACGCGCGGTGACGCGAACTGAGCTGTTGAACGCCTGCCTCAGACCTGCAGCCGCCGGTCGAGGCGAGCCGCCGCGCCGACCTAGCCGACAACGAGACAGGACGCCCATGGCCCTCGGAATGCACGACACCGGTTCCTCGCGCGCGGGCACGCTCGGGCCCGATCTCGACCGCGACGGCGTCGCCAAGGCCTACGGCCGCTGGGCCCCGGTCTACGATCTGGTCTTCGGGCCCGTCTTCGCGCAGGGCCGGACCCTGGCGGCGGCGGCCGCCGAACGGATCGGCGGCCGCATCCTGGAAGTCGGCGTCGGCACCGGCCTCTCGCTGCCGGCCTACAGGCGCGCCCGCAGCATCGTCGGCATCGATATCTCGGCCCCCATGCTCGAGAAGGCGCGCCAGCGCGTGGCGCGGCTGCGTCTGCGCAACGTCGAGCGCCTCGCCGTCATGGACGCAGAGCAGCTCGACTTCCCGGACGCCGCCTTCGACGTGGTCGTGGCGCAGTACGTCGTCACGGCCGTCCCCAATCCCGAGGCGGCGCTGGACGAGTTCGCCCGGGTGCTGCGCCCCGGCGGCGAGATCGTGATCACGACGCGGATCGGCGCCGAGGCCGGCCTGCGGCGCGCGGTGGAGCGCACCCTCGCTCCGGTGACGAGCCGCCTCGGATGGCGGACCGAGTTCGCCTGGGAGCGCTACGCGGCCTGGGCCGCCGGCGCGCCGGTGGAGATCGTCGAGCGCCGCGCGCTCCCGCCGCTCGGCCACTTCTCCCTGCTGCGCCTGCGCAAGCGCGCCGCCTGAACGCGCATCAGCTTCGACCAACCCACCACAAGCGATCGGGGACCCACATCATGGCGAGTTTTCGGGAGGCGCTGCGCGTCCAGCGCTGGGACGACCACCGCTACTATCACCACAACCGCGTCAATCAGAGCTTGCACGTGGTGAGCGCGATCAGCTTCCTGGTCGCCTACGCCCTGGCGTTCAAGGATCCGGCCACGGCGGCCCTGATCGGCTGGCTGGTGGCGATGACCTCGCGCCAGGCCGGCCACCTGTTCTTCGAGCCCAAGGGCTACGACCACGTCAACGACGCGACCCACGAGCACAAGGAGGAGATCAAGGTCGGCTACAA
The DNA here is from genome assembly GCF_053346095.1 of Methylobacterium sp. A52T. Classification (NCBI taxonomy): domain Bacteria; kingdom Pseudomonadati; phylum Pseudomonadota; class Alphaproteobacteria; order Hyphomicrobiales; family Methylobacteriaceae; genus Methylobacterium; species Methylobacterium sp. A52T. The sequence goes on from NZ_JBKFBI010000017.1 coordinate 11,142, forward strand.
CCTGCAGCGGAAGGTCGTGCTCCTGGCGATCTGGGCCCTGTCGCCCCTGCCGCTCTACTTCGACCCGAGCCTGTTCGGCCTGATCGCGCCGCACCAGAGCACCGCGGACCTGATCCGCAACGTCGGCTGGATCTGGCTGTGGCTGGCGCTCGCCGGCCTGCTGTTCCGGATGGTGCAGCTCTTCGTGCAACGCGACGTCCAGACCGGCCTCGTCTGGGTGACCAAGATCCTCACCGACCCGTTCCACGACATCAAGCTCTACCACAAGGCGCCGCTGGCCCTGCTGCACGGCGAGCTGGTCGAGGAGCGGGAGCCGCACGAGCGCGGCGCCTGAGCGCGGGTCGCGCGCCGGATCAGCCCTGATCCGGCGCGCGCAGGCCCAGGCGGGTCCCGAGGCCGCCCAGGCGGATGGCCGCGACCTCCCGCAGGATCGACCGGCGGATCGCCCTGTCGCTCGGCGCGCCGCCGTCCCACCAGCCGTCCGCCCGCATGGCCCGCGCCGCCGCCTCGAAGCGCGTCGCCACGGCCTCGAAGGCCGCGTCGTCGTACGCGAGGCTGAAGATCATCCGGCCGGTCCCGACCCACGACAGGGCCAGCCCCTCGGCGCGCAGGTAGAATTGCAGCATCCAGTTGTAGCGCGACGGCTCGGTGTACAGGACCGTCCACACCGTCGACATGTTGGCGACCCGCACCGGCAGGCCGGCCTCCGCCAGCCGGGCGTTCAGGTGACGCGCGCGCGCGTCCCAGGTCGCGTCGAGGTCGGCGTAGAGTGCGGCCACAGCCGGGCTGTCCAGCCGGTCGAGGAACGCGCCCATCGCTCCCATCACGTAGGGATGGGCGTTGAAGGTGCCCCGCGCGAAGCAGATGTCGACGGGCCGGTCCTCCCTGTACCGGCGCATCAGGTCGGCGCGCCCGCAGAGGACGCCGACCGGCAGGCCGCCCCCCAGGGTCTTGCCGTAGGTGACCATGTCGGCGCGCAGGCCGAAATACGCCTGCGCGCCGCCGCGGGCCAGCCGGAAGCCGAGGAAGACCTCGTCGAGGATCAGCACGATGCCGCGGGCGGTGCACACCGCCCGGAGGTCGTGGAGCCACTTGGTGTAGGCGGCGCGGTCGAAGGACGCCCTGCGGCCGCTGTCGACCAGCGCGGAATCGGCCGGCGCGCCGGCATTCGGGTGCATCGCCTGGAGCGGGTTGACCAGGACGCAGGCGACGTCGCGGCGGCCGGCGAGCACCCGCAGCGTCCGCTCGGACATGTCGGCCAGGGTGAGCGTGTCGCGGGTCGGGACCGGGTTGCCGATGCCCGGCTGCACCTCGCCCCACCAGCCGTGATAGGCGCCGCACAGGCGGACGATCCGGCGGCGGCCGGTGTGGTAGCGGGCGAGCCGCACGGCCTGCATCACCGCCTCGGTCCCCGACATGTGGAACGAGACCTCGTCGAGGCCCGAGATCGCCTTCAGCCGCGCGACGTTGCCGGTGACGACCGGGTGGAGCGGCCCGAGCACGGGACCGAGGGCGGAGACGCGCGCCGCGCCCTCCTCCAGGCAGGCCCGATAGAAATCGACGCCGAACAGGTTCACGCCGTAGGAGCCGGCGAGGTCGTAGAAGACGTTGCCGTCGAGGTCTGTGACGGTGACGCCGGCGGCGGCGGCCGCGAAGGCGCCGGTGCCGAGATGGGCGCGCACGTGCCGGGCGTACTGGAACGGCACCCGGTAGAGCCCGGTGAACTGGAGATCCGAGAGCCCGTCGCGGACCGCCTCGGTCTCCGCGCGCGTCCGGGCGAAGCGCGCCCGGAACAGGTCGGAGAGCCGCGCGAAGCCGGCCTCGCGCCGGCGCGCCACCGCCTCGTCCGGATCGTCCGACCGGAAGAAGGCGCGCTCCGAGTAGGCGTAGTTCGGGATCAGCCCGGCGACGCGCCGGGCCATACGGGCGTGGCCGGTGAGCGAGCGATGCTTCGCCCGCGACAGCTGCAGGCGCTCGGCCGCCCGTGGCAGGGCGAGCACCGCGGCGACGGTGGTGGCGGACAGGGTGACGAGGAGCGCGGACATCGCCCCGCGCCCTACCGGAGGCGGTTCACGGCATGATGACGGTTTCCGGATCCCGGCTGCGGACGGTCCTGGCGCGTGTCGGCGCGCAGGAAGATCTCAACTTCCTGCTGACGAACCGGCTGCCGCGCCGTCTCGCCACCCGCTTCATGGGCTGGTTCAGCCGGATCGAGCAGCCGCTGATCCGCGACCTCTCGATATCGACCTGGCGGCTGTTCTGCGACGTCGACCTCCGCGACGCACGGGAGACGCGCTTCCCCAGCCTCCACGCCGCCTTCGTGCGCGCCCTGCGTCCCGGAGCCCGGCCCATCGCGGCCGATCCGGCGCTGCTGACGAGCCCCAGCGACGCGATCCTGGGGGCCCACGGTCGCATCGAGGCCGGCCGCCTCCTCCAGATCAAGGGCCTGTCCTACCCGCTCGCCGACCTGCTCGGTGGGGACGTCGCGCTGGCGCGCGCCCACGAGGGCGGCAGCTACGCCACCCTGCGCCTGACGGCCGGGATGTACCATCGATTCCACGCGCCGCACGACCTGCGGGTCGAGTCGGTGCGGCATATCTGGGGCGACACCTGGAACGTGAACCCGATCGCCCTGAAACGCGTCGAGGCGCTGTTCTGCCGGAACGAGCGCGCCGTCCTGCGCCTGCGCCTCGCGGAGAGCGGCCACGCCGTGACGCTGGTGCCGGTGGCGGCCATCCTCGTTGCCGGGCTGCGCCTCGGCTTCCTGCCCGAGGGTCTCGCCCTGCGCGAGACGGGCGGACGGACCCTGCCCACCGCGGCGCGCCTCGCGAAGGGCGCCGAGATGGGCTGGTTCGAGCACGGCTCCACCATCGTGGTGCTGACGCCTCCGGGCTTCACGCTCTGCCCCGGGCTCGCCGTCGGATCGATCCTGCGGGTCGGCGAGCCCCTGATGCGGCTGCCCCCGCTCCCCGGATCGCCTGGCCGCTGAGCGTATCGCCTCAGGCGGCCCGCACCGCTGCCAGGTACTCCGCGACCGCCGCGTTCAGGGTCTCCGACTGTCACGACAGGGCGGTGGCCGCGTCCAGGGCCGCGGCCGCCGTCCGGCCGGTCTCGCCCGCGGCCTGCGTGATGCGCCCGATCGTGACTGTGACCGCCTGTGTGCCGTCGGCGGCCTGGCTGACGTTCCGCACGATCTCCTGCGTCACCGCCTCCTGCTCCTCCATCGCGGCCGCGACGCTCGTGGCGATGGTCCGAAGGTCCAGGACAGCGGCGGTGATCGCCTGGATGACGTCGACCGCGCGGTGGGTCTCCTTCTGAATGGTGGCGACCTGTTCGGAGATCGTCTCGGTCGCCCGGACGGTCTGCGCCGCCAGCTCCTTGACCTCGGTAGCGACGACGGCGAATCCCCGTCCCGCCTCCCCGGCGCGGGCCGCCTCGATGGTGGCATTCAGCGCGAGCAGGTTCGTCTGCGCGGCGATCCCGGCGATCAGGCTGACCACGGTCCCGATCCGCTCGGCGCCGTCAGCGAGGCTCATCACGAGGGTGTTCGTCTCCGACGCCTCAGTGGCCGCGCGCCGGGCCATGTCCGAGGAGCGCGTGCTCTGGCCGTTGATGGACCCGATCGACGTCGCCAGTTCCTCGCCGGCCGCCGCGACGGTCTGAACGTTGACCGCTGTCTGCTCGGCCGCCGAGGACACCTGGAGCAGCTGCGTCGCGGTCTCGCCGGCGCTCCGGTCCATCGTCGCGGCGGCGGCTTCCATGGACGAGGCGCTGGCGGACAGCGCCTCGGTCAGGCGATCCATCCGGGCACGGAACGCCGCGGTGGCGCTGTCCAACGTCTCGGCGCGGCGCGCCTTCGCGGCCGCCTCGTTGGCGGCGGCGGCATCCGTCGCGCGCTTCGCGACGAGCGCGTCCTTGAAGACATGGACAGCCTTGAGCATCGCGCCGATCTCGTCGCCGCGGTCCGCACCGTCGATCCGCACGTCGAGGTCGCCCGCGGCGAGACGGGTCATCGTCGCCGTGGTCCGCGCGATCGGGCGGATGACTTGGACGAGGATCACGCGAATGCCGTACCCGACCGCGAGCGCGGCCCCGGCGAGTGTCGCGAAGAGCAGGATTCGCAGGCGCCGCGCCATCGCGTCCGCGCGTTCGAACTCGGCGCGGGCCTCGCGGACCTGCAGGTCGGACAACTCGCCGATGGCCGCCGTCGTCGGACCCATCGCGCGGAGCAGATCGATCCGGGTCGCGGTCACAGCGTTGCGGTCCCCCTTCGTCAAGGCGCGGACGAGGTCGGTGACGATCGCCACGTCCCGATCGAATCGCGTCGTCAGGCTCGCGACGAGCTGTGCCTCCTCGGGCGTGAGGTACGTGGTCAGGTAGGCGGACCAGGCTTCCTTCGCCCGGGCCAGCTGGCGATCGAGGATCGTCACGGCTTCGGGCGCCTGAATCGCGTGGAACTCGAAATCCCGCGTCGCGGTCAGCATGGCATCGAAGGCATCGCGCATCGCGCCAAACTGGCTGAGCGGCATGACCCTGTCGGCGTAGATCGATTCGAGGCCCCGGAAATTTCTGTAGAGCGCGTAATTGCTGAGCGCTGCTGATCCCACGAGGAGTGTACCCAGCACCGCGAGAAGCGCGAAAAGCCTACCTTTGATCGTGTGAATCATCGATGGCGACCGTATCGTAGTCGGAGTCTCGACCGACGATGGCGGTCTAACACTCTGCATGAGCGTTTCAAGAATTTTCGTGTACTTCGAGACGGCGATACCGTGGAGATTTCACGCCGTAAGATCTAGTGTTTTGAGGAAAACGACAATTTCATTGAGATCAAGATTTGCACATCGGTTCGCTCGTGCGAGCAATGCCAATTCTGTTCCTCGGATGGACGTTGAAGCGCGGGCGTTCAGGTGATGCGTCCAGCTCGATGCCGGCGGCTCCGTGAACGCCGCGCAGCACCACGGCTACGACTCGCGCACAACGCCGTCAGTTCTGCGGAACGGTGTCCTGCTGTGGCCCGGCGTACAGACCTTCGGTTGGCGGGCCGCGTTCGACGACGAAGCCTGCCGCTCAGCGCTGCACGGCCTCGATATCATCCTCGTAGATCGAGTCCGGCTGGCAGGCGTGCCATTCCTTCTTCTCGTCCGCCTGCCCCTTGCGGCCCCAGCAATAGCCCGCCTGCGCCAGGCGTCCGCTCAGCCGATCGCGCAGCCGACACTGCTCACGCGTGATGGCGGGATCGCCGGTGCTCTCGCAGGCGCGTGCGGCGTTCGCCTCGGCCGTCAGCAATTCCGGGACGGTCGGAAGCTGCTGCTGGGCGCGCGCGCCCGTGGCGGCGAAGACCAGAGCGAGGACGGCGAGATCGGCGCGCATGGGCGCACGATAATCGAGCTCCGGCGTTCCGCAACCGCGGGCCAATCGACGCCGGCGTCTTCGGGGCCGTGGCCGCCGAGGTCGGCTCGTGCTTCGGCCATCGATCGATCGCTCGTGGACTCTCCGCGAGCCGGTCATCACCCTGTGGCGGTCGCGCGGACATGCGCGAACAGGCCGCTCCCGCCGCGCTCGATGTCCTCGCGCACGGCATCCCGGGCCGCCTCCGGGTCACCGCGGCGCAGGGCGTCGATGATGCGGCGATGGGGGTGCGGCTCCCAGTCGGGGACGCCGTCATCGTAGAGGTGCGACAGGATCGGGCCGCAGCGCACCCACAGCAACTCCACGATCTCGTACAGGATCGGCATCTGCCCGAGCCTGCACAGCGTCAGGTGAAACTCGGTGTTGAGGTTCACCGCCCGCGCGAAGTCGCGGCTCGCGTGACAGTGCGAGATCTGCGCGTGGATCGCCTCGAGGTCGTCGACCTCGGCCGCGCGCCTGGCTGCCCCAGCGGCGGCGGCACGACCCTCGAGATCGGTGCGGATCGCCCGGATCTCCAGGAGCTGATCCAGGGTCAGGCGGGGCACGACGACGCTGCCGCGCGCGTCGAGGGCGAGGGCCTTCTCGGCGACGAGCCTGAGAAGGGCCTCGCGCATGGGGGTCGCGCTGATGCCGAACCGGGCCGACATCGGCCGGAGCCGCAGGCGCGTGTCGGGTCGCAACTGCCCGCGCATCAGCGCCACGCGCAGCTCGCGGTAGGCCCGCTCGCTCAGGCTCTCCTTGACGATCGGACGGACCCAGTCCGGCACGATATCGCCTGTTTCCGGTTCGGACGCCGAAGCGCTTGACATATTCCTCCCCTTCGTCCGATTTTTGTTATAACAAATTACGCCTTGCGTCGACGGCCGATGCCGCGGGGCAGGCCGCCGGGCCAACAGGCTCGGCGGGAGACAGGGGACGGAAATGCTTGCGTTGCGCAAGGCGACCGCCGCCTTCGGGGCGGACCTCGTCCACGTCGATGCGCCCGCTGCTCCGGGCGCGGGACGCGTGACCGTCGCGGTCGCCGCGGCCGGCATCTGCGGCAGCGACGTCCACGCGTTCGAGTGGACGCCGGGCTACGGGTTCATGACCGCCTTCATGCCGGTCACTCTCGGTCACGAGTTCGCCGGGACGGTCCGGGCGGTGGGGGACGGCGTGACCGCGCTCGCGGTCGGCGACCGGGTCACCTGCTGGCCGACGGTGCCGTGCGGCGCCTGCGCGGCCTGCGCCGCCGCGCGGCCGCAGGATTGCCAGGGCCGACGCGTCGTCGGCCTGCACGCCGACGGGGCCTTCGCCGAGCAGGTCGTCGTCCCGGCCGACAATTGCCGCCGCCTGCCGGACGGGTTGCCGCTGACCGTCGCGGCCCTGGCCGAGCCGCTGGCGGTCGCGGTCAACGCGGTGGACGTCGCGGAGGTCGGTCCCGGCGACCGCGTGGCGGTGCTCGGGCCGGGCCCGATCGGCCTCTGCATCGCCTTCGTGGCGCAGCAGCGGGGCGCGGACGTGCTGCTCGCCGGGCTCGACGACGCCGCGCGCCTCGACCTCGCCCGGCGGATCGGCATCCGCGACACGGTCGATCTCGCCGGCATCGGCCTGGACGACGCCGTCCGGCGCGCCTTCGACGGGGAGGCCGACCGGGTGATCGAGGCGACCGGTTCCGCCCGGTCGGTCGGTGACGGGATGGCCGTCCTGCGCTCGGGCGGCGTGATGGTGGTGGCCGGCATCCATTCCGGCTCCCTCGACCTCGACCTGACGAGTTTCGTGCGCAGCAAGAAGCAGCTGCGCGCGGCGCACGACACGACGGCGCGCGCCTTCGACGCCGCGCTCGCGCTCCTCTCGGCGCATGCCGGGACGCTGGAGGCGCTGATCACCCACCGCCGCCCCCTCGCGGAAGCCGGGGCGGCGTTCGAGCTGGCGCGCAGCCGGCAGGCCATGAAGGTGCTGCTTCTCCCGGAAGCGGCGGCGAGCCGGGAGGCGGAGCGATGAGCAGGGGCATGCGGGCCGTGATCGCCGACGGACAGGGCGGTCCCGAGGTCCTCCGGATCGTCGAGCGTCCGCGCCCGGAGCCGGGCCAGGGCCAGGTGCTCGTGCGCGTCGAGGCCGCGGGCATCAACCGTCCGGACGTGATGCAGCGCGAGGGCCGCTACCCGCCGCCGCCCGGCGCCTCGGACGTGCTCGGGCTCGAACTCGCCGGGATCGTCGAGGCGCTCGGGCCCGGCGCGGGGCGCTTCCGGACGGGGGACCGGGTGATGGCGCTGGTCCATAGCGGCGCCTACGCCGAGTGGGCCGTGGTCGACGAGGCGGTCGCGCTGCCCGTGCCGGAGGGCCTCCCGGCGGTCGAGGCGGGGGCGATCCCCGAGACCTACTTCACCGTCTGGAGCAACGTCTTCGAGCGCGCCCGGTTGCAAGCGGGCGAGAGCCTCCTGATCCACGGCGGCTCCTCGGGCATCGGCACCACGGCGATCCTGCTAGCGAAGGCGCGGGGCGCCCGGGTGATCGTCACCGCGGGCTCGCCCGAGAAATGCGCGGCCTGCCTGGCGCTCGGCGCGGACACCGCCATCGAGTACCGGCGGGAGGATTTCGTCGCCGCCGCCAAGGCCGCCACCGGCGGGAGCGGGCCCGACGTGATCCTCGACATGGTCGGCGGCCCCTACATCGCCCGCAACCTCGACGCCGTGGCGGTCGACGGGCGCATCGCGCAGATCGCCTTCCAGCAGGGCTCGCGGGTGGCGGAGATCGACTTCCAGCCGCTGCTGATGAAGCGGGTGACGCTCACGGGCTCGACGCTGCGCGCCCGGCCGGTGGCCCTGAAGGCGCGCCTCGCCGAGGCCCTCGCCGAGCACGTCCTGCCGCTGCTCGCGGCGGGCCGGGCGCGGCCGCCGATCGATTCCGTGTTCCCGTTCGAGCGGGTCGCGGAGGCCCATGCCCGCATGGATGCGGGTCAGCATATCGGGAAGATCGTCCTGTCGATGGGCGACGCCGCGCAGGGGAGCCGCTGATGTCCGAGATGTCCGAGCGCGCCAACATGACCGGCGCCCACGCCCTCGCGGCCGCGCTCCACCGGCACGGCGTCCGCGACGTGTTCGGCCAGAGCATCCCCTCGGCGCTGTTCCTGGCCGCGCCGCATCACGGCATCCGCCAGATCGGCTACCGCACCGAGAACGCGGGCGCCGCCATGGCCGACGCCTACGCGCGGATCTCCGGCCGGGTCGCGGTGGTCGCGGCCCAGAACGGTCCCGCCGCGACCCTTCTGGTGCCGGGCCTCGCGGAAGCCCTGAAGGCCTCGATCCCGGTCGTGGCGATCGTCCAGGACGTCCACCGCCGCTTCACCGACCGGAACGCCTTCCAGGAACTGGACCATCTCGCCCTGTTCGCGGGCGTCGCCAAGTGGGTCCGCCGGGTCGCGATCGCCGAGCGCATCGACGACTACGTCGACATGGCCTTCGCGGCCGCGGCCTCCGGGCGGCCCGGGCCGGCGGTGCTGCTGGTGCCCCTGGACCTCCTCGACGAGCGGCCGGACCTCGAGGCCGCCGCGCCGCGCCGGTCGGCGAGCCTGGGCACTTATCCCCTCGACCGCACGGTCGCCGACCCGGCCCGGATCGCCGAGGCCGCGGACCTGATCGCCGCCGCGCGGCGTCCCCTCGTGATCGCGGGCGGCGGCGTCCATTCCTCCGGGGCCTACCCGGAACTCGCCGCCCTGCAGGGTCTCGGGCTGCCGGTCGCCACGACGGTGATGGGCAAGGGCGCCGTCGCCGAGACCGACCCGCTCTCCGTCGGCGTCGTCGGGTACTTCATGGCGCCGCGGGCGCGCTCGTCCCACCTGCGCAGCCTCGTCACGGAGGCCGACGTCGTCCTCCTCGTCGGCAACCGCACCAACCAGAACGGCACCGACAGCTGGTCGCTCTACCCGGCGGACGCCCGCTTCATCCATCTCGACGTCGACGGGGGCGAGGTCGGCCGCAACTACGAGGCCCTGCGCCTCGTCGGCGACGCCAAGCTGACCCTCGCCGCCCTCGCCGGGGCGCTCCGGCAGCGCGACCTCGCGGGCTTGGAGGGCCGCCGCGCGCCGCTCGCCGACACGATCGCCCGCGCCCGCGAGGCCCAGGCCGGCGACATGGCCCGCCTCGTCGACATGGAGGCCGCGCCGATCCGCCCGGAGCGGATCATGGCGGAGATCGACGCGGTCACGACCGCCGAGACCGTCGTCGTCGCCGACGCGAGCTACGCCTCGATCTGGATCGCCAATTTCCTGACGGCGCGGAAGGCCGGCCAGCGGTTCCTGACGCCGCGCGGCATCGCGGGCCTCGGCTGGGGCCTGCCCTTCGCCCTCGGCGCCAAGGCCGCCCGCCCGGACGCGCCCGTGATCTGCGTGACCGGCGACGGCGGCTTCGGCCACGTCTGGTCGGAGCTGGAGACGGCGCGGCGCATGCGGCTGCCGGTCATCGTCGTCGTCCTGAACAACCAGATCCTCGGCTACCAGAAGCACGCGGAGCTGAGCCTGTTCGGCGACTTCACCGACGTCTGCGACTTCGAGGCGGTCGACCACGCCGCCATCGCGCGGGCCTGCGGCTGTGCCGGGACGCGGGTCGAGCGCCCCGAGGATCTCGCACCGGCGCTGCGCGACGCGCTCGCGGGCGGCGCCGTGACGGTGATCGACGTGATCACCGACCAGCGCGCCTACCCGCCGATCACCAGCTTCGAGGGCAAGGACGCCCTCGCCTACTGACGCCGACGATTGACCCGACCGGAAGGCGCGCGAAGCGCCGGGTCGACGACTGACACGGGAGGAAACGATGAGAGTTCTGGCGCGTGCACTCGCCGCCGCCCTCGTGCTGGGCGCCGCGGCCCAGGCGGCGGGACCGACGACGGCCCGGGCCGCCGACGTGAAGTTCGGCGCGCTCTTCCCGTTCAGCGGGCAGCTCGCCCTGCTCGGCGAGGAGAGCGCCCGGGGCGTCGAGATCGCCGTCGACGAGATCAACGCCGCCGGCGGCGTCCAGGGGCAGAAGGTGGTGCTCGCCCGCGGCGACGCCGTCGACAACAACCAGGCGATCGGCGAGGCGCGCCGCCTGATCTCCCTGGAGAAGGTGGCGGCGATCTTCGGCTCCTACTCGTCCGCCCGCTCCATCGCCGCGAGCCAGGTGGCCGAGCTGTCCGGCATCCCGTATTTCGAGCTCGGCGCGGTGGCCGAGGAGGTCACCGGGCGCGGGCTGCAGTACCTCTACCGCACCAACCCGACGGCCGAGGACATGGCCAAGCTCGCGGTGGAGATGATCGTCAACAAGGTCGCCGCCGGGCTCGGCAAGAAGCCCGAGGACCTGAAGATCGGCATCATCTACGAGGATTCGAGCTACGGCACCTCGGTGGCGGGCTTCCAGAAGAAGTTCGCCGCTCAGGCCAAGCTCAACGTCGTGACCGCGCAGGGCTACCCGGCCTCGACGGTCGACATGTCCTCCCTCGTCCTCGACCTGAAGGGGCGCGGCATCGACGTCCTGCTCCAGACGTCCTACCAGAACGATTCCGTGCTGTTCCTGCAGCAGGCCAACGAGGCGGGCTTCAAGCCGGGCGCCATCATCGGCGGCGGCGGCGGGTACTCGATGCAGCCCACCGCCGACGCGGTCGGCCACAAGGTCATCGAGGGCGTGCTCGACACGGATTTCACACAGTACCTCGTCAACACGAAGTACACGCCCGGCATCGAGAACTTCGTCGCGGCCTACCAGAAGAAGTACGGGAGCGCCCCCCGCTCCGGGCACTCCCTGAACAACTACGTCGGCGCCAAGCTCATCCTCGAGGCCATCGGCAAGGCCAAGGGCTTCGAGCCCGACACCATCGTCAAGGCCGTCCAGGCCATCGACGTGAAGGACGGCGTCACCGCGGTCGGCTACGGGTTCAAGTTCGGCAAGAACAACCAGAACGAGCGCGCCGCGATGATGGGCATGCAGTGGCAGGGCGGCAAGCTCGTCACGGTCTATCCCGACAGCGCCGCCGTCGCGCCGATGGAGATGCGCAAGTAACCGCAGGTCTCCGAAGGTAACAGCGCCGCCGTCACGCAGGTCCACGGAGATCGGGGATGGACGTCTTCCTCCAAGTGCTCGCCAACGGGGTGATGCTCGGCGGCCTGTTCGCGATCGTCAGCGTCGGGCTGACCCTGATCTTCGGCATCGTGAAGGTCGTGAACTTCGCCCACGGCGAGTTCCTGATGGTCGGGATGTACCTGACCTATCTCGCGGTGTCCGGGCTCGGGCTGCACCCCTTCGCGGCGGTGATCCTCGTCGTGCCGGTCCTGTTCCTGCTGGGCGCCCTGACCCAGCGGTTCCTGATCCAGCCGCTGCTCGCCGCGGGCGACCATCACATCCAGATCTTCGCCACGGTCGGCCTGTCGACGGTACTGATCAACCTCGCCCTCCTCGTCTTCGGGGCCGACATCGCCAACACGCCGCCGTCGGGTCTGCGCCAGCCGCTGGAGATCGGCCCGGTCCGGGTGCTGCTGGGGCAGGTGGTGATCCTCGGGTCCGCGATCGTGCTGGTGGCGGGGCTCCAGATGTTCCTGGCGCGCACCCGCACCGGCCGGGCGATCCGCGCGGTCGCCCAGAACCGCGCCGCGGCCGAGCTGATGGGCATCGACGTCGACCGGATCTACGCCCTGACCTTCGGCATCGGCGCGGCCTGCGTCGGGGTGGCGGCGGTGCTGATCGCGCCGCTCTACCCGACCTCGCCCAACAGCGGCACCTACTTCGTGCTGATCGCCTTCGTGGTCGTCGTGCTCGGCGGCCTCGGCTCCATCCACGGCGCCTTCGTCGGGGCGATCCTGATCGGCCTGATCGACAGCGTCACGGGCTTCTACGTCGGCGCCGACATGCGCGAGGTCGCGGTCTTCGGCGTGTTCCTGGCGATCCTGATCCTGAAGCCCTCGGGCCTCTTCGGGCGGCAGCTCCGGCTGTCCCACGTCTCGCCGTGAGGGAGCCCGCGATGACCGATATCCCGCTCGCCGCAGCACCGTCCGCGGCCCCGACAGCCGCACCGTCCGCCGCATCGTCCGCCTTCCCGCGCAGGAGCGCGGCGGCGCTGGCGCTCGTCCTCGCGGCCCTGGTGGCGGTGCCGGTCGCGGTCGGCAACCCGTTCATCTACCACGTCTTCATCACGATCTGCGTCTTCGCCTCACTCTCGACCGCCTGGAACATCGTCGGTGGCTACGCCGGCCAGCTCTCCCTGGGCCACGGCATCTTCTACGGCCTCGGCGCCTATTGCGGGATGCTGCTCGTCGGCGCCGGGATCAGCCCGTGGATCGGCATGGTGGCCGGCGCCGGCCTCGCCGTGCTGGTGGCGCTGGCGATCAGCTACCCGTGCTTCCGGCTGCACGGACCGTTCTTCTCGCTGGCGACCATCGCCTTCCTCGAGGTCTTCCGCGTCCTGGCACTGCATTTCCGGGACCTGACCGGCGGCGCCACCGGTCTGATGATCCCGCTGAAGTTCGGCTGGACGTGGATGGTGTTCCGGGACCGCTGGCCGCCGCTGGCCATCGCCTTCGGTCTCCTCCTGCTGACCCTGGCGGTCGCGTGGTGGATGCGCAGCCACCGGATCGGCTTCTACCTCGTCGCCACCCGCGAGCGGGAATCGGCCGCGCGCGCCGCGGGCGTGCGCACGGTGCGGGTGCGGCTCGTCGCCGTGGCGGTGTCGGGGGCGCTCACCGCGATGGTCGGCACCTTCCACGCCATGTACCTGACCTTCATCGAGCCGGCGGCGATGTTCTCGCTGACCCTGTCGATCCAGATCGCGATGTTCGCGCTGATCGGCGGACTCGGCACGGTGTTCGGGCCGCTCCTCGGCGCGCTGCTCCTCGTGCCGATCACCGAGCTGGCCCGCGGCTGGCTCGGGGCGAAGGCCCTGGGTCTCCACGGACTCGTCTACGGCCTCGTTCTGGTGCTCGTCGTCCTGTTCCTGCCCAACGGGCTGATGGGTCTCGTGTCCCGCTTCGCGCGGGCCCGCGCGGGCGGCCGCGGCGCGCAGGCGGCGTCGGTTCCGGCCGTTCCGCGGGCCCCGGAGCGGCCGCCGGTCGGCGCGGACCTGATCCGGGTCGAGGGCCTGCAGAAGCGATTCGGCGGCCTGCACGTCACCAACGATGTCGGCTTCACGCTCCGGGAGGGCGAGATCCTCGGCCTGATCGGCCCGAACGGCGCGGGCAAGACCACCGTCTTCAACATGATCTCGGGCTTCCTCAAGCCCGATGCCGGCACGGTGAGCGTCCGAGCGCCGGATGGGACGTGGCACCGGCCGGGCCGGCCGTCGGATTTCGCGACGCTCGGCGTCGGCCGCACCTTCCAGATCGTGCAGCCCTTCGCGGCCATGACGGTCGAGGAGAACATCATGGTCGGCGCGTTCCACCGCCACAGCGACGTCCGCGAGGCCCGGGCGGTCGCGCGCGAGACCGCCGAGCGGATGGGGCTCGCGCCCTGGCTCGGGAGCGAGGCGCGCGGCCTCACCATCGGGGGCCTCAAGCGGCTCGAGGTCGCCCGCGTGATGGCGATGCGCCCGCGCGTGCTGCTGCTCGACGAGGTCATGGCCGGCATCAACCAGACCGACGTGCGCCGCGCCATCGACCTGATGCTGTCGATCCGCGACACCGGCGTCAGCATCATCGCGATCGAGCATGTCATGCAGGCGGTGATGGCGCTCTCCGACCGGGTGATCGTCCTGAGTTCCGGGCAGATCATCGCCCAGGGCAGCCCGCAGGACGTGGTGCGCGACCCCGCCGTGATCGAGGCGTATCTCGGCAAGGAGTTCGCCCATGCTCACGCTTGAGCGCGTGGATGCCGGTTACGGCGCGACCAGCATTTTGCACGCCGTCTCGCTCGAGGTGCGCGCCGGCGAGGTGGTGACGATCGTCGGCGCGAACGGGGCCGGCAAGACGACGACGCTGCGGACCATCGCGGGCCTGGTGAAGCCCACCCGCGGCCGGATCCTGTTCGAGGACGAGGACGTCACCCGGCTTTCGGGCCACGAGATGGTGGCGCGCGGCGTCACCCTGATCCCGGAGGGGCGCCAGCTCTTCCCCGAGATGACGGTGCGGGAGAACCTGCTGATGGGCGCCTACCGCCGCGCGGCGCGCGAGCGCCAGTCGGAGACGCTCGCGGACGTGCTCGACCTGTTCCCGCGGGTGCGCGAGCGCCTCGACCAGAACGCCGGCTCCCTCTCGGGCGGCGAGCAGCAGATGGTGGCCATCGCCCGCGGGATGATGGCCCGTCCCAGGCTCCTGATGTTCGACGAGCCCTCGCTGGGCCTCGCGCCGATCGTGGTGGCGCAGGTCTTCGCGGTGGTCGACCGGATCGTGAAGACCGGCGCCACCGTCCTGATCGTCGAGCAGAACGTGTTCCACACGCTGCAGGTGGCCGACCGGGGCTACGTTCTGGAGAACGGCGAGATCGTCCTCGCCGACGCGTCCGCGGCCCTGCTCGACAACGACCACGTCCGACGCGCCTATCTGGGGATCTGAGATGACCGAGCGGCAGACGAACCCCGAGGCGATCGCGCGGCGCCCGAGCCACGCCGGACGGCGCGTCCTCGTCACGGGGGCCGGCCGCGGGATCGGCCGGGCGATCGCGGAGGGGTTCGGCGCGCGGGGCGCCCTGGTGGGCGTGGCCGACGTGAACCCGGACGACGTCGCGGCGACCGTCGCGGCGATCGAGGGCGGGGGCGGTCGCGCCCTGCCGCTGCGCCTCGACGTCGCCGACTACGCGGCGGTCGAGGCGGCCCTGTCGGAGGCCGCCGCCGCGATGGGCGGCGCGTTCGACACGGTGGTCAACAACGCCGGCATCTCGCCCAAGCACGACGGGGCGGCCCACCGGGTCTGGGAGATGGATCCGGCGGAGTGGAACCGCGTCGTCGGGGTCAACCTGACGGGGGCGTTCAACACCGTCCGCGCGCTGGCGCCCGCGATGTGCGCGGCCGGGCGCGGCTGGATCGTCAACATGTCGTCGGTGGCGGGCAAGACCCACTCGCCGATCGTCGCCTGCCACTACGCGGCCTCGAAGGCCGGGCTGATCGGGCTCACCAAGCACCTCGCGGCCGAGCTCGGTCCGTTCGGCATCCGCGTCAACGCGATCGCGCCGGGGCGGATCGAGACCCCGATGGTCCGGGCGGTGGGCCGCGCCGTCAACGACGAGCAGGTCCGCCTGACCCCGATGGGCCGGCTCGGCGCTCCCGAGGAAGTCGCCGATCTCGCCCTCTACCTGACCTCCGCCGAGGCCAGCTTCGTCACCGGCCAGACCGTCGACGTCGCCGGCGGCCTCTACATGACGTGAGCCGGGACCGGTCGGGACAGGCGATGGACGGGAGGACGGCCATGAGCAGCGCGGTCACCGCGACCGGGATCACCGGGCGGACCCGGGTCTACGGGATCCTGGCGGACCCGATCTATCACGTGAAGGCGCCCGAGGTGATGGGGGCGCTCTTCGCCCGCCACGGCGTGGACGGCGTCCTCGTCCCGCTGCACGTGGCGGCGGACGGCCTCGCCGCCGTGATGGACGGGCTGCGGCAGCTGCGCAATTTCGGCGGCTTCATCGCCACGGTCCCGCACAAGACCGCGATGACCGGCCTGTGCGACGCCCTCACCCGCGAAGCCGAGCAGATCGGGGCGGTCAACTGCGTCCGGCGGGAGGCGGACGGGCGCATGGTCGGCACGATGCTCGACGGGATCGGCTTCGTCGAGGCGCTGCGCGCCTCGGGCCTGGAGCCGCGCGGCCGGAGCGCGGCGCTGGCGGGGGCCGGCGGCGCGGCGAGCGCCATCGCCTTCGCGCTCGCCGAGGCCGGTGTCGCCCGCCTGACGATCCTGAACCGCACCGCCGACCGCGCCCGAGCGCTGGCGGAGCGCCTGCGCGCCGCCTATCCCGGGCTGGCGATCGCGGCCGAAGGCGGCCAGGCGGAGCACGATCTCCTCGTCAACGGCACGTCGCTCGGGATGCGCCCGCAGGACGCCGCCCCCTTCGACCTGGCCGTCCTCCACGCCGGCCAGTTCGTCGCCGAGGCGATCATGGATCCGGAGACCACGCCCCTGCTCGCGGCCGCGCTGACGGCGGGCTGCCGCGTCCAGAAGGGCCTGCCGATGCTGGAGTGTCAGATCGCCCTGATGGCCCGCCACATGGGCGCCCTCTGAGGCGGGAACCGGGGACTGAGCTTGGGGCGCACCGTGGGACCGACCGACATCGACGCCGTCGCGGCCGGCGCGTTCGACTACGTGATCGTGGGCGGCGGCACCGCGGGCTGCGTCCTGGCCAGCCGCCTGACCGAGTCCGGGACGCACCGGGTCCTGCTCCTCGAGGCGGGGGGGCGGGCGCGCAGCCCCTGGGTCGCGATCCCGGCCGGCTTCAGCCGCCTGCTCCAGCACCCATCCTACAACTGGCGGTTCCGGACCGAGCCCGAGGCGGCGACCGGCGGCCGGGTGATCGCGGTCCCGCGGGGCAAGGGCCTCGGCGGGTCGACGCTGATCAACGGCATGATCTACGTGCGCGGACAGCCGCAGGATTACGATGCCTGGGCGCAGGCCGGGTGCCGCGGCTGGGGATTCTCGGACGTGCTCCCCTATTTCCTCAGGCTCGAGGATTACGAGGGCGGCCGCGAACCGTTGCGCGCCCGCGGCGGTCCGCTGCCGCTGACGGAAGTGGCCGAGCGGCCGGCGATCGCGGAGGCCTTCATCGCCGCCGCGCAGGCGGCAGGCTACCCGCGCAATCCCGACTACAACGCGGAGAGCCAGGACGGCTTCGGCTACTACCAGGTGAACCAGCGGCGCGGCCGGCGCGTCAGCGCCGCCGATGCCTATCTGCGGCCGGCCCTGGCCCGCCCGAACCTCGCCGTCGTGACCGACGCGCACGTCCTGCGGCTGACCTTCGACGCGGACCGGGCGAGCGGCGTCGCCGTTCTGGTCGGCGGCCGCGAGCGGCTCTTTCACTGCCGCGGGGAAGTGATCCTCGCCGCGGGGGCGGCCCAGACCCCTCAGATCCTGGAACTGTCCGGCCTCGGCGATCCGGCGATCCTCGGAGGGCTCGGCGTCGCCGTGCGGCGCGCCCTCCCCGGCGTCGGTGCCAACTACATGGACCATTACTGCACGCGCATGAACTGGCGCGTGCGCCTGCCGGTGACGCTGAACGAGCAGACCCGCGGCCTGCGCCTCGGCCTCGCGGCGGCGCGCTACCTCGCGACGCGGCAGGGCATCCTGGCGCTGGGGACCGGTCTCGCCCACGGCTTCGTGCGCACCCGGCCGGGGCTCGACGGGCCCGACGTGCAGTACTTCTTCATGCACGCGAGCTACGCCAACGCCGCCGAGCGCAAGCTCGACCGCCTACCCGGCATGACGATCGGCGTCACGCAGTTGCGACCGGAATCGCGCGGGACGATCCACGCCGCGTCGCCCGACCCGCTCGCGCCCCCCGCCATCCGCCCGAACTTCCTCGCCACCGCGGAGGATCGCCGGGCGATGGTCGAGGGCATGAAGATCGCCCGCGCCATCGTCGCGCAGGCGCCGATGGAGCGCTTCCGCGGGGCCGAGCTCAACCCCGGCCCGGACTGCCGGACCGACGCGGACTGGCTCGATTTCGCCCGCCGCGACGGCCAGACGATCTACCACATCTGCGGCACGTGCCGCATGGGCGACGACCCGGATTCGGTCACGGATCCCGGCCTGCGCGTGCGCGGCGTGGCCGGCCTCCGGGTGGCGGATGCCTCGATCATGCCGCGCATCGTCTCCGGCAACACGCAGGCCGCGGTGTTCATGATCGCCGAGAAGGCCGCCGACCTGATCCGGGCCGATGCCTGATCCGGTCTGGCCATCGGGCGCCGCGGCGCGTACGGCAGCCCCGCGCCGGTCTCGGCCGCGTCTAGGCCGCGTCTCGGCGTCGTGTCGGCGTCGTCCGGCGCTTCGCGACGCAGCAGACCGCAGGTCAAACGCCCCGGCACGACCGGCGGCAGAGGTTCGACGTCATGCTCTACATGGTCCACATGCAGGTCAACATTCCGGCGTCCCTCCCGAAGGAGGAGGCGGCTCGCCTGAAGGCCGAGGAGAAGGCCTACGCCCAGAAGCTCCAGCAAGATGGCCGATGGCGGCATCTCTGGCGCATCGCCGGGCAGTACGCCAATTACAGTGTCTTCGACGTGGCGGGAAATGATGAACTTCACGAAGTCCTGAGTTCGCTACCGCTCTACCCGTATATGGCGATCAGCGTGACGCCGCTGGCGCAGCATCCCTCCGCGATCGCGGCCAACTGACCGGACCACCGCCATGCCTTACATGATCGAGACCTTCGACAAGGCCGGGAGCCTGGACGTCCGCAGGGCGAACCGCGCGGAGCATCTCGTCTACCTCGACCGGATCAAGGACCGGCTCCTGGCCTGCGGCGCGAAGCTGAACGACGACGGGAGCGACGCCGGCGGCGGCCTCTACGTCGTCGACGTCGAGACCCGCGCGGAGGCCGAGGCGCTCATCCACGCGGACCCGTTCTACAAGGTCGGGCTCTTCGAGCGCGTCGAGATCCGGCGCTGGCGCAAGGCCTACCTGGACGGCCGCAGCTATCTCTGAGACCGAGGGAACGCGGTTTCGAAGGACAGGCGGCCTTCCGGTACGGGGCAGCCGCTGAAGAACAAGAGATTGGGAGGAAACAATGATCCGTCGTCCTTGGGTGGCGGCCGCCGCGTTCGGCGCCGCTGCCCTCACCGCCCTGCCCGCCTCCGCGCAGTACGCGGATGGCGGCATCAAGATCGGCATCCTGACCGACATGTCCGGCGGCTACTCGGATCTGGCCGGCCGCGGCTCGGTGACGGCGGCGCAGCTCGCGGTCGAGGATTTCGGACGGCCGATCAACGGTCGGAAGGTCGAGCTCGTCTTCGCCGATCACCAGAACAAGGCGGACATCGCCTCGTCGATCGCGCGCCGGTGGTTCGATACCGAGGGCGTCGACGCGATCTTCGACACCAATTCCTCGGTCGCCGGGCTGGCGGTGCGCGAGGTCGCGCGCAGCAAGGGCAAGATCGACATCAACTCCGGCGCCGGCTCCATGGCGCTGACCAACGCCGCGTGCTCGCCGACCGGCGCCCACTGGTCGTGGGATACCCACTCGCTCGCGGCCGGCACCGCCGCGGCGCTGGCGGATGATCCGAAGAACACATGGTTCTTCATCACGGCCGACTACACCTTCGGGCACGATCTTGAGGCGCAGGTCACCCGGGTCGTGAAGGCCAAGGGCGGCACGGTGCTCGGGTCGGTCAAGCACCCGTTCCCCAATCCGGATTTCTCATCCTACCTGCTGCAGGCACAGGCGTCGGGCGCGAAGATCATCGGCATGGCCAACGCTGGCGCCGACACGATCAACACCATCAAGCAGGCGAGCGAGTTCGGCATCCTGCAGGGTGGCCAGAGGCTGGGCGGGCTCAACATCTTCCTGACCGACATCTACTCCGTCGGATTGCCGGCGGCGCAGGGCATGATCCTCACGACGGGCTTCTACTGGGACATGGACGACCAGACGCGCGCCTTCGCGCGGCGCTTCGGCGACCGGATGGGCGGCCGGATGCCGATCATGGTCCAGGCCGGCGATTACTCGGCGGTGCTCCACTTCCTGAAGGCGGCCGAAGCCGCCGGCACGGATGACGGCCTGAAGGTGATGGCCAAGATGGGCGAGCTGCCGATCCAGGACTTCTTCGCCCGCAACGCCACGCTGCGCCCGGACGGCCGCATGGTGCACGACATGTACCTCGCCCAGGTGAAGTCCCCGGCGGAATCGACGGGGCCCTGGGACTTCTACAAGATCCTGAAGACGATCCCGGGCGACCAGGCGTTCCAGCCGCTCTCCGAGAGCACGTGCAAGCTGGTGAAGGGCTGACGCGCGCCTTCGCGGCCCGTCGCCCACGGGGGAGCGCGAGCCGCGCACCCCTCTCTCGACCGGGGTCGCCGCTCGCGACGGCCCTAGTGGGACGTGCTCTCGACCGCGGCGGCGAAGACGTAGCCGACCCCGCGTTCGGTCACGATGAGCTTCGGGTCGCTGGGCCTGCGCTCGATCTTCCGGCGCAGCCGCAGGATCTGCACGTCGATGCAGCGATCGAAGACGTCGTCGTGGACGCGGGTGACCTGGAGCAGGTACTCGCGGCTGAGCGGACGCTGTGGCGCGTCGAGGAACGCCGCCAGGAGCGCGTAGTCGCGCTTGCCCAGGACGACCTCTTCCCCGTCGGGATTGATCAGACGCCGGCGTCGGCGGTTCAGGACCCAGCCGTCGAAGCGCCGGCACGGCGCCTCCGCCGGTCGGGACGAGGCCTGCGCCGCGACGCGGCGGATGACGACGCGCACGCGCGCCAGGAATTCGCGCAGGCCGTAGGGTTTGACGATGTAGTCGTCGGCGCCGAGTTCGAGGCCGAGCACGCGGTCGAATTCCTCGCAGCGATGGGCCGTCGTCAGGATGACGGGAACATCGCTCACCGCGCGCAGGGCCCGCAGCAGGTCGAGGCCGTTCTCCGCGCCCGGGCGGAGATTGAGCACCACGAGGTTGAACTGCGACGGATCCGCGAGCGCTCCGCGCGCCTCGGCCCGCGTCGACGCCTGGACCACGTCGATCCCGTGCGCGTCGAGGTATCCGGAGACGACACGCTGAACCTCCGCGTCATCGTCGATGAGCAGAATGCGCAGACCGTGGCGATGCATGGGCGATGCTCCTCGGAGGTCCCGACTGGCGCGATCGGCGGAGCAGCGGCCCGAGGGTGTCCGGCCGCCCGGGGCGGCCGGAAGCGCGTCGTTATCCCCTCGCCTGCCGATCAGCCTGGCCGCTGCTCCCGCGGCGTGACGGCTCAGCGGCAGACCCGCTCGTAGCGGCCCCACACCGGGCTGAAGAACAGGTGACAGTCGCCGAAGTAGCTGCTCGCGGCGTAGCCGCCCGCCGGGCTCCACCAGCCATGGCCGCCGAAGCGGTGATGGAAGCCGTAATGGAAGCCCCCGTGGTGGAAGCCGTGATGGAAGCCGCCATGGTGCCCGAAGCTTCCGTGCCCGAACCCGCGCGCCTCGGCTCGTCCGGGCACGGTCCCCAGGGCGGCGAGGGCGAGACAGGACAGGATCGCGGTCTTCGTCGAGGTGATCGTCATGCGTTGTCTCCGTTGCGATGCGGGGACGATGCACCGGAGAGCCCGGGGTGGACTGTGACCCGGGTCACAGTTTCGGAGTGATCCTCCGGTCGGCCGGCGACGCTCTGGGGGGAGCGGCTAGGACGTCGTCGCGCGCGGGTGTCGCAGCCAGACCTCGAGGGGCTGGCTGCGGCCGCGGATCGCCGCGGTCCGGCTCTCGAACGCGTCCTCCGAACGGTCGATCCCGGCCGCGTGCGCCAGCTCGGCGCTGAGTGCCAGGCGGGCGTGGGCGTCTGCCGCGACCGCCAGCAGGCGGCTCGCCACGTTGACCGTGTCGCCCGTCGCGGTGATGTGCTGGTTGGTGTCGCTGCCGAGGCGCGAGAGGATCACCGGCCCGTAATGCGCGCCGATGCGCAGATCGAGGGCCGGCCCAGCCCCGTGCAGGACCGGGCTGTCCGCGATCCAGGCGCGCGTGCGGACGATGAGCTCCTCCGCGGCCTGGACGGCGTGCGCCGCCTGGTCCGGATCCGGATCGAGGGCGCCGAACAGGATCATGGCGCCGTCGCCCATGAAGTTCACCACGACGCCCCCGCGCAGGGTCACCGCTTCGTCCACGAGATCGTGGAACGTCTTGAGCATCGCCCGCGTCCGCGCCGGGCCGAGCTGCTCGCTCCGGCGCGTGAAGCCGGTGAGATCGACGAACAGCACGGGGATGTCGCGCGCGACCGGCTCGGCGAGGTAACCCGGCTCGCGCGCGAGCCGCTCGGCCAGGGCGGCAGGCTGCATCCGCCGCAGCACCTGCTCGGACCGCGCCACGCGCGCGCTCTGGCGGCGCTCGAGCGTCTGGCGACCGACCGCGCAGACCAGCGCCGGCAGCCCCACCGCCGCGAGCGGCAGGGCGGCGCTCAGCCAGATGCCGTGGGCGAATGCGACGGCGCCCGCGGCGAGCCATCCTGCCGTCGCGAGCAGGACCAGGATCAGGCCCGGGCCCGGCGGCAGGAGCGCGATGGCGAGCGCGGACCCGACTGCCAAGAAGACGGAAGCCGCGGCGTCCCACTGCCGCACGCCGGCGTCCCGGACGAGGGCGTCCCCCGTGGTGAGGTGGGCGATGCCGGTAGCGAGGAGCTCGACGCCGGGCAAGACGGGATCGAACGCGGTGGCGAAGGTGTCGCCGCCGCCGAGCGCGGTGACGCCGATCACGACGATGCCTTCCGACAGCGCCGCGACCGGCGCCGTCCCGTCGAGGAGGGCGGCCGCGCTCACCGTCGCGATCGTGCGTCGCGGACCGTAGGGGCGCAGCGGGAGGTGGTAGCCGAGGTCCAGCGACAGGGCGCGGTCGCCGATCTGGACCCGCCCCTTGCTGAGCACGGGGTCGCTGCGCGCCGCCAGGGCGGCCGCGCGCAGCACGAAGGACGCGGCGACGCCGTCGGCTGTGCGCACGACCAGGGGGAGATGGCGGGGCACGCCCGAGGCGTCCTCGGCGACGTTGACGACGCCCGACGCGACCTCTTCGCCGAGCTTCGGCGTCGGTCGGTGGAGCGCGGTGGCGATCGGGATGCCGTCCTCGCTGGCGCTCCCGTCGAAGACCGCAGCCGAAGCCAGGATCGCTGTGGTCTTCCCGAGGGCGACGGCGAGCGCGCTGTCCGCCTCCGGCTGCCGCCCCGCCTCGAGGAAGAGCACGTCGACGGCGATCACGCGCGGGCGGGCCTCCGCCACCCGCTCGACGAGCCGCGCCATCGTGGTCCGCGAGACCGGGAAGCCGCCTTCGCGCCGCACCGTCGCGTCGTCGATCGCCACCACCGTGAGGTTGGCCGGGGGCGTGCGCGGGCCGGCGAGCCGCAGGCGCAGGTCCGTGAGGGCGGATTCCAGGCGATCGAGGGGCGTCGCGCGCCCGGCGAGATGGAGATGGCCGAGCCAGGCGCCCCAGGCGAGCGCGCCGAGCGACGCGGCGAGCAGGAAGAAGCGCCGCGCCAGCCGGAAGGTCCGGTCGGGCGTCGGAGCCGCCGGCCGACCGGCCTCGCTCAACGCCCGAACCGCTCGAGCAGGCTCCTGACGCGCTCCTGGGGCCAGCGCCGGACCTCCAGACGGTCGCGGCCGTCATCGACGTCGACCCCCTCGCCCGGCCCGAGCGTGACGGCGACCTGCGGGGTGCTGCGCCGGGCGACGTCGACCCGTCCCTGCGCCACGAAGACGGAGGTGCGCGCCCGCGTCACGTCGACGGCGTAGACCGTGCCCCGCACCGAGGCCACCGCGTGGGGGGTGAGGATCTGGAAGCCGTCGCGGCGGACGCGGCGGCTCGCCGGGATGGTGACGAAGACCGCGTTGCCGCCGATCTCGGCGCCCTTGAGATGTCCGTCACCGTCCGGCCCCACGGGGCGCAGGCTGCCCGCGCGCTCGGTTTCGAGCGTCAGGCCGTCGGCGCAGTGCAGGATCCGCAAGGGCGGATCGAAGCGCGTCGTCTCCGTGCATCGCGTCTGCGCCGCGGCGCTCGACGCCGCGAGGGTGAGGGCGGCTATGGCCGCCAGGCGCGCTGTCGTTCTCATGCGGTGAAGCCCTGTCGCTCCGATCATGTCTGCGCCCGCGCGCCGAGCGCGACGAGTCGGTGTGAGGCCCGCACGGTGACGCGCGCGCGGCCGAGATCGATGAGGCCGGATCTCTGCCAGTCCTGCAGGACGCGGTTCACGCTCTCCCGCGCCGCGCCGACGAAGGCCGCGAGTTCCTGCTGCGTCACCTGGATCTCCGCGCCGTAATCCTCCGACAGCATGATCAGGCGCCGGGCCAGGCGCATGTCGAGCGGCAGCAGCGTCGCCTCCTCCATGCGCGCGCTCATCCAGCGCAGGCGCTGGCACAGCAGGCCGATGATCCGGACCGCCAGGGCGGGATCGCCGTGGAGGAGCTTGAGGAAGGCCCGCCCCTCGACGACGAACAGGTCGGCCGGCTCGAGCGCCACGGCCTCGGCGGTCCGTGGATGGCCGTCGAGGAAGGCGATCTCGCCGAAGACGTCGCCCGGCCCGAGCAGGTTGAGGGTGACCGCGCGCCCGTCGTCGGAGCCGGCCCCGATCCGGATCTGCCCGCGCCGCACCGCGTAGAGGGCATCGCCCGGATCGCCCTTCTGGAAGAGGATCTCGTGTCGCGCGAGGCTGCGCGTCGTGCAGAGCCCGGCGATGGTCTCGATCGCTTCCGGACCAAGCTCAGCGAAGAACGCGTTGGCCTTCAGAAACCGAACGAGCGTGTGCGGCGTGCTCACGACTGCATCTCTCCGGCCGTCGAGCTGGGGCTTATGCGCGTGTCGAGGGTCGATTAGCAAGGCTTACACTGCGAGAGCCGAGGATGATCATGCGCTCGGCCCGCGCGCGTGCTCGCGGCGGCGACGATTGTTACAGGTCGCGCGCCCGCTCCAGCTTACCGGTGGCCCGTTCGCGGATCGCCGCGCACGGCGCCCGGCTGTTGCTGGTGGTCGCGGGGCTTAGGATCGAGGCCTCCACGACCCTCTGAGCGTCGCGGCCCGTTCGGGCTGTGCAGTCCTGGCGCCGGTCGGTGACGGCGGCGGCGCGGATCCAGTCCGTCCTCGGCGCGCACGGACGGGCGGAACGCCCGCGCGCTGCCTCGGGCGCGGCAGAGGTCGACGCAGGCCGCGGTCGCCGTCACGTCGGCCGGGTGGGACAGGGCGGTCGCCTCGATGACCGGCGGCGTCGCCATGTCGGCGCGCCGCGCGCGATCTGGCCTCTCGAGGGCGTCTGCGGCGGGTCGGAGCGACGGTCGCGCGCGGATCGAACCCCCGTCGGCGATCACTTGTCCGAGCGCGTTTTCCTCGGATCGTCGGAGGCATTGACGTAGTCGAGCCCGAAGGGCCCTGTTCCCGAGACCTGGATCACGGCCGGGTCGCGCGTCGTCCAGAGCGCGTGGGGCATCTTGGCCGGCAGATACAGGAAGGCACCCTGCCGGAAAGACTGACCCCGGCTCGCGTCGATCGTCTTCCCCATGTCGTGGACGAGTGTGCCGGACAGCAAGGTCACGCTCTCGTCGGTCGCGTGCGTGTGCGGAGCGATGACGTAGTTCGGCGGGAACCGGAGCCTGAGCGTGAACGGTCCGGGCTTGTCCGGATCGCCGGCGATGATGCTGATCTCGCTGCCCTTCAGGAGGGAGGGCGGCGCGGCGCGCCACTGGACGGCGTCTTCACCGGTGACCATGACCATCTCGCCCGCGCGCGCGTCCGGCGCGAGGCATGCGAGGAAGAGGACGAGACAGCAGCTCTGGCGCAAACGCATCGACAATCTCCAGATCGGCGCTGGGGCGAGCCCGGATCGAACCTGTCCGCTGACGCCGACCTGCCGTTACTGTCGGCGGCGCTCGCGACAGGGTCCGTCCTGTTAGACCGCGCGCCTTCGGACCCGCTACGGCAGAACGCCCGTACCGACCTGGGCAAATCGCACGACCTTGCCGCGGACCCTTCCAACACGGTCGCGGGCTCGCGTACTCTCGGCCTTTCGGGAGAACACGGGTGACACCCTTCGGGCTCAAGCAGGTCCTGGCCGTCTGGGACGCGCGCGAGCTGGATCTCAAATGGGCCCTCGTCGGCCGCATCGCGCTGATCGCGATCCTCTGCGCTGCCGGAGCGGCCGCCTACGCGATGCACGACGTCGCGGCGAAGACCCGACAGCGGAACGCCGAGACGGCCGATGAGGTGCACAAGCAGCTCCGCCTCCAGCTCCTGCGAATCGAACGGGCGGCCGACATTCCCCAACGCTTCCCGGATTGGGAGATCGTCACCCGGTACGCTCTGCAACCGGGCCAGTGCGTGCAGCTGATCCCGGCGGAGGCCGGTCCGACGCGGTCGAGCTGCGTGGGCGTCGAGGCGCACGCGCGCGCCGCACCCGACTGGTTCGCGACCCTCTACCGGTTCCTCTTCTTCGCCGGATCCACCGTCAGCCTGCCGCTCGAGCATCAGGGGTCGCGGATCGGGATCGTCGAGGCGGACATCGATCCCGACGCGGTCGTCGGGTCGGCGTGGATCGTGCTGAAGCAGGTGTCCGGCGCACTCGCGGCCATGACCGTCGTCCTGTGCGTGCTGGTCTACGGCGCGGTGGCGCACGCGCTGCGTCCCGCCAACGAGATCCTGGTCGGTATCGATCGCGTCGCGAAGGGCGACCTCGCGTGGCGTCTGCCGAGCCTCCGCCTGCGCGAGCTCCGACGCATCGCGACGGTCTTCAATCAGCTCGCCGACCATCTCCAAATCGCCACGCGGGAACGTGCCGAGCTGGCGCGCCGGCTGATCGATGCCCAGGAGCAGGAGCGGCGGTGGCTGTCGCTCGAACTGCACGACGACGTGGCCCAGCGTCTGACGGCGTTGAGCCTTCTCGCCCGGTCGATCCAGGAGGGCGCGCGCTCTTCGTCACCCTCGGTCGCGGCCGAGAGTGCCGAACTCGCCACCATGGCGTCGGACGCCGTGCGCGCGCTCCGGAGCACCCTGTCCGCACTCAGGCCGCCGGAGATCGACGATCTCGGGCTGCGGGTCGCGCTCCGGAGCTTGATCGCCGCCCAGGCGCAACGCGCCGGGGGCCGGATCCACGTCACGCTCGCGGCCGACGCGCAGGCCGATCGCCTGCCCTCCGACGCGGCGGCCCATATCTACCGGATCGTCCAGGAAGGCCTCACCAACGCCGTCCGCCACGCGGCCGCGCGCACCGTCGCGATCGCGCTGAACGTCGCGGAGACCGCCGGCGGCGCCGAGGTCCAGCTGATCCTCACGGACGACGGGAGCGGCGCCCCCGTGGAGGCGCTGGAGCGCCCGCATTCCGGTCTCGGCCTGCTCGGCATGCGCGATCGCGTCCACGCGCTCGGAGGGCAGATCGTGACGGAAACGTCCCCGGGCGGCGGGTTCCGCCTGCGGGTCCGCTTTCACGCCGCGCTCGCGAGCGAAGAGGTGTCATGACCAAACGGCGCATACGCGTGATGCTCGTCGACGATCACGCCGTCGTGCGGGAGGGCTATCGGCGGCTCCTGGAGCGGCAGCCCGACATGGAGGTCGCCGCCGAGGCCGGGGACGGCGCGGAGGCCTATCGCGCCTACCGCATGGTTCAGCCGGACGTCGTCATCATGGACATCAGCATGCCCGGCCGCGGGGGGATCGACGCCATCCGTCAGATCCGGCAGGTGGATCCGAGCGCCCGCATCCTCGTCTTCAGCGTGCATGCCGCGGTGAGCTACGCGCTCCAGGCCATACGCGCCGGCGCCCGCGGTTACATCACCAAGAGCAGCGCTTCAAATCTCCTGATCGATGCGGTGCGGAGCGTGTTCAACAACAAGCTGACCCTGTGCGCGGAGATCTCACACCTGCTGGCCGCGAGCCGGCTGGCGGAGGAGACGTCCCCGATCGACCAGCTGTCGCCTCGGGAATTTGAGATCCTGCGGATGATCCTCGACGCGCGGCACACGGACGCGATCGCGGCCGATCTCAGCCTCTCGCCCAAGACCGTCGCGAACTATCACTACGCCATCAAATCGAAGCTCGGCGTCAGCTCGGACGTGGAGCTCGTCTACTGCTGCATCCGGTGCGGGCTGATCGATCCCTTCGCGGTCGTCGGAGCAAGCTAGGACTCGCGGGCGCGCAGCCCGCGGCGGTGCGCGTCACACGTCCAGGTTCGCGACGCTCAGCGCGTTCTCTTGAATGAACTCGCGCCGCGGCTCGACCACGTCGCCCATCAGCTTCACGAACAGGTCGTCGGCATCGGTGACGTCCTTGACCTTGACCTGCAGCAGCGAGCGCACGTCGCGGTCGAGCGTGGTCTCCCAGAGCTGCTGGGCGGTCATCTCGCCGAGGCCCTTGTACCGCTGGAGCTGAAGGCCCTTGCGGCCGAAGGCCATCACGGCCTCGAAGAGCGCCACGGGCCCGTGCAGCACCGTCTCGTCGGATTTCCGCATCAGCGTGGCCGGCTCGCCGTAGATTTCCCGGAAGGCGTCGGCCCGCTCGGAGAGGCGCCGGGCCTCCTGCGAGGTGATCAGGCCGGCGTCGAGGGTCGAGACTTGGCGAACGCCCCGGAGCGTCCGGCTGAGGCGATAGCCGCCCTCGAACGACTCGCCCTGCCAGCCCCGCTCGATCTCGTCGGCGATGGCGTCGAGCCTGCGGGCGGTCATGTCGGCCAGGACCTCGGCCTCACCCGCCCGCGACGCCGCCTCGGCATCGAAGGCGCCGGCCAGCACCGCCTGCTCGACCACCGAGCGGTCGTAGCGCGTGTGCAGGCCCTGCAGGATGCTCCGGAACGTCCGGGCCTCCTCGACGAGGCTCTTGAGCTGCGCCCCGGCGAATTCCGCGCCGGTGGAGAGTCGCAGCACCGCGCCGTCGGTGCCCTGATCGATCAGGTAATCCTCGAGGGCGCGCTCGTCCTTCAAGTAGATCGCCCGGCGGCCGCGCTCGGCTTTGTAGAGCGGCGG
Organism: Methylobacterium sp. A52T; assembly: GCF_053346095.1. NCBI lineage: Bacteria > Pseudomonadati > Pseudomonadota > Alphaproteobacteria > Hyphomicrobiales > Methylobacteriaceae > Methylobacterium > Methylobacterium sp. A52T. Next base: position 40,065 of record NZ_JBKFBI010000017.1, read on the forward strand.
CTGCGCGATGTAGAGGTGGCCGCGCTCGATCAGCTCCGGCATCTGTCGGAAGAAGAAGGTGAGCAGCAGCGTGCGGATGTGCGAACCGTCCACGTCCGCGTCGGTCATGATGATGATGCGGTGGTAGCGCAGCTTCTCCGGGTTGAAGCCCTCCCGGTCCGTGGAGGAGCGCCCGATCCCGGCGCCGAGCGCCGTGATCAGGGTGCCGATCTCGGCCGAGGACAGCATCCGGTCGGCGCGCACGCGCTCGACGTTGAGGATCTTGCCGCGCAGGGGCAGCACGGCCTGGAACGTCCGGTCGCGGCCCTGCTTGGCCGAGCCGCCGGCGGAATCGCCCTCCACCAGCAGGATCTCGCACTTGGTCGGGTCCCGCTCCTGGCAGTCGGCGAGCTTGCCGGGCAGCGAGGCGATGTCGAGCGCGCCCTTGCGGGTCACGGTCTCGCGCGCCTTGCGGGCGGCCTCGCGGGCTGAGGCCGCCAGCACGACCTTGCCCATCACCGACCGGGCCTGGCTCGGATTCTCCTCGAGCCACGTGGACAGGCCCTCGTTGAGCACGTTCTCCACGGCCGGGCGCACCTCGGACGAGACGAGCTTGTCCTTGGTCTGCGACGAGAATTTCGGGTCCGGCACCTGCACCGAGATGACCGCGGTGAGGCCCTCGCGGCAATCCTCGCCGGTGAGCGAGACCTTCTCCTTCTTGGCGATGCCCGACGACTCGGCGTAGCCGGTGACCTGCCGGGTCAGGGCCGCGCGGAAGCCGGCCATGTGCGTGCCGCCGTCGCGCTGCGGGATGTTGTTGGTGAAGGGCAGGACCGTCTCGTTGAACGAGTCGTTCCACCAGAACGCGACCTCGACGCGGATCCCGTCCCGCTCGGAGCTGACGACGACGGGGCTCGTCATCCCGTCGATCGGCTTGCGGAATCGATCGAGGTACCGGACGAAGGCCTCGATGCCGCCCTCGTAGTACAGCTCTTCGCGCTTCTTCTCGGCGTGGCGGGCGTCGGTCAGGACGATGCGGACGCCGGAATTGAGGAAGGCGAGCTCGCGCAGGCGCTTCTCCAGCGTGCCGTAGTCGAACTCAATCATCGTGAAGGTGTCGGTCGACGGCAGGAAGGTGACCTCCGTGCCGCGCCTTCCGTTCCCGGGCCCGATGATCTCCAGGGGCGCCACGGCGTCGCCGTGGCGGAACTCCATCGCGTGCTCGTTGTCGTTGCGCCAGATGCGCAGGCGCAGCCAGGACGACAGGGCGTTCACCACCGAGACGCCGACGCCGTGCAGGCCGCCGGAGACCTTGTAGGAGTTCTGGTCGAACTTACCGCCGGCGTGCAGCTGGGTCATGATGACCTCGGCCGCCGAGACGCCCTCCTCCTTGTGGATGTCCACCGGGATGCCGCGCCCGTTGTCGGAGACCGTGCAGGAGCCGTCGGCGTTGAGGGTCACGGTGACGAGGTCTGCGTGGCCGGCCAGGGCCTCGTCGATGGCGTTGTCCACGACCTCGTACACCATGTGGTGGAGGCCGGAGCCGTCGTCGGTGTCGCCGATATACATGCCGGGCCGCTTGCGGACGGCGTCGAGGCCCTTCAGCACGCGGATGGATTCCGCGCCGTAATCGGCGGGCTCGGTCTGGGGGGTGTCGGCCATGAACTTCCTCGGCAGGCGGGCCTGATCGCGTCGGTGGCAGATGCGCCCTCGGGCGCCCGCGCCTGAACTCTCGCTTGGTCCGCCTGATATAGGGGTTCCGCGTTGAGATTGCACGATTTTACGGGTCTGCGGCGGGCCCGTCCCGTCGCTTTTGTGACGCCCGTCGCTTAACGCTGCGTTAGCCCTCGATGCCGCCCGCGCTCGCCGCATCCAGCCGGTCGATCGCCCCGGGCGCGAGCGTCAGCCGGACGGCGCCGAGCAGCTCGTCGAGCTGCGCCACAGAGGTGGCGCTCGCGATGGGCGCGGTGATGCCGGGGCGTGCGATGATCCAGGCGAGCGCGACCTGGGCCGGACTCGCGCCGTGGGCCTGCGCGACCGAATCGAGGACGTCGAGCAGCGCGAGGCCGCGGGGGTTCAGGTACTTGGCGACCCGGTTCTCCCGCGGGCGCCCCGCCGCGTCGTCGGCACTGCGGTACTTGCCGGTCAGGAAGCCGGCCGCCAGGGAGAAGTAGCCGATCACGCCGATCTGCTCGGCCCGGCAGAGCGGCTCGAGCTCGGCCTCGTAGCCGCGCTGGGCGAGGCTGTAATCGGGCTGCAGGCACTCGTAGCGCGTCAGCCCCGCGGAGGCCGAGACCGCCAGCGCTTCCGCGAGCCGGGTCGCGGTGTAGTTCGAGGCGCCGATCGCCCGCACCTTGCCGGCCGCGATCAGGCGCTCGTGGGCCCGCAGGGTCTCCTCGAGGGGCACCGCCGCGTCGTCGAGATGCGACTGGTACAGGTCGATCCGCTCGACCCCGAGGCGCCGCAGCGAGGCCTCACAGGCCCGCTCGATATGGGCCGCCGAGAGGCCCTTGCCGGCCTCGCCCAGGTCCATGCCGACCTTGGTCGCCAGGACGATCCGGTCGCGCGCGCCCGGACGGGCCGCGAGCCACTTGCCGATCACCGTCTCGGACTCCCCGCCGACGTGGCCGGGGGCCCAGCGCGAGTAGACGTCGGCGGTGTCGATGAAGTCGAAGCCGCTCTCGACGAACCGGTCGAGGATCGCGAAGGACGCGGCCTCGTCGGCCGTCCAGCCGAAGACGTTGCCGCCGAGGCAGAACGGCGCGACCGTCAGGTCGGAGCGGCCGATGCGGCGCCTGTCCATGCGCGTCAATCCTGCAGGAAGGGGTTGGACACGCGCTCCGCGCCGAGGGTGCTGGTCGGTCCGTGGCCGGGGATGAAGGCGACGTCGTCGCCTAGCGGCAGGACCTTGTCCTTGATGGCGCGGATGAGCTGCTCGTGGTTGCCGCCGGGCAGGTCGGTGCGGCCGACCGAGCCCTTGAACACCACGTCGCCGACGAGGGCGAAGCGCGCGTCCCGGCTCACGAACACGACGCTGCCGGGCGAGTGGCCGGGGCAGTGGAGGATGTCGAAGCCGAGCCCGCCGACCGTCACGGCGTCGCCCTCGTCGAGCCACCGGTCGGGCGTGACGGGCCGGGCGGCGCCGAGGCCGTAATTGGCCGCCGTCTCGGGCAGGGAATCGAGCAGGAACTTGTCGGCCTGGTGCGGGCCCTCGATCGGCACGCCGAGGCGCTCGCGCAGTTCGTCGGCGCCGGCGGCGTGGTCGACGTGCCCGTGGGTCAGCAGGATCTTCTCGACGGTGACGCCCTGCTCGCGGATCGCCGCCTCGATCCGGTCGAGGTCGCCGCCGGGATCGACGACGGCGCCGACCTTGGTGGCGTCATCCCAGATCAGGGTGCAATTCTGCTGGAAGGGCGTGACCGGGATGATCCCGGCGCGTGGCGTACCTGGCATGTCGTCCCGCGTGTTGGTGGCGCCGCTCCGGACGCCCTCCGCCCCAGTTTAGCGTAGAACGCGGGTGGGCGGCACCCTGTGCGGCACGCTGCGCGGCACGCTCAGGCCGCGTCGCCCCTGGGGCGGCGCAGGCTGTCGTGAAGCGCCAGCATCTCCGCCATGCCGAGCGCCCGCGAACTCCAGCGGGTCTCAGCGGCGTTGACCTGGGTGAACCGGTCGTGGGACCGCCCGCCATAGGCGCCGAACAGGGCCCTGCCCGCCTCGACGGCACCGTCGCCGGGCGCCGTCTCGTCCGGCCGGTCGATCCGGTAGGACGGCGTCGGGGAGCGGCCGGTCACGCCGATCCGAACCGAGGCGTCGCCGTGATGCTTCTGGCACATCCGCATGGTGCTCAGGACCTGGCGCAGGTAGGCCTCGCCGTCGGCGAGATCGGGCAGGACGTCGGCGATCGTCGCGTCCGGGGGATGATGCTTCGTCCGGGCCATGTCCCACCTCGCTCCGGCCTGTCCTACCGTGTCGGCCGGCCGAGGGCGAGCCGGGCCCCGGTGTTCCTCACGTCGGCCGCCGCTTCAGCAGCGCGTCGAGCCCGCCGACGCGGAACCAGTGGTAGCCGTATCCCTCCAGGAACAGGCAGTGGCGGCCGTCGTCCTTCACTTCGCTGCGGGCGCCGGTGAGCAGGTCGACGAGGATGTCGTGCTCGCGATCCTCGGATCCCGACGCTATCGCGACCTCGACGGGCTCCGGCGCGAGATTGTGGACGCACAGGATGGCGTTGCCGCGCCACGCGTAGCGCAGCGCCAGGACCGACGGGCGCCCGGTCTCCATCGCGACGACGTCGCCCCAGCCGATCTCCGGCGCCTCCTTGCGCTGCCGGATCATGCTCTGCATCCAGTTGAGCAGCGAGCCCTCCTCGTGGCGCTGGTCGGCGACGTTCACGTGCGCGTAGCCGTAGGGGCCGTGGTCGATCAGCGGCAGCACGGTGCGCTCGGCCGTCGAGAATCCGCCCTGGTGCTCGCTCGTCCACTGCATCGGCGTGCGGGCGCAGTCGCGCTCCGGCAGAGCCAGCTCATCGCCCATGCCGATCTCGTCGCCGTAGCGCAGCACCGGCGTTCCCGGGAGGGTGAACATCAGCGAGTAGGCGAGGCGGATCCGGCGGGGATCGCCGGCCAGCATCGGCGCGAAGCGGCGGCGGATGCCGCGGTCGTAGAGCTGCATCCCCTTCTCGGGTCCGAAGGCGTCGAACACGCTCTGGCGCTGCTTGTCGGTGAGGCGTCCCAGGTCGAGCTCGTCGTGGTTCCGCAGGAAGATGCCCCACTGGCAGGAGAGCGGGCGCGGCTTCGTCCGCTCGATCGCCTTGACGAGGGGCCGCGCATCGTGGGCCGCCAGGGCGTAGAAGGTCGCCTGATTGACTTGGAAGTTGAACATCATGTGCATGCGGTCGGCGTCGTCGCCGAAATAGTCGAGGTCCTGCTTCGGCAGGATGTTGGCCTCGGCCAGGATGATCGCGTCGCCCTGGCGCCACTGCAGGAACTCGCGCAGGTCGCGCAGCATCTCGAACTGCTCGCGGGGCTTGCCGCCGACATCGGCGCCTTTCTCGGCGATGACGAAGGGCACCGCGTCCATGCGGAAGCCGGAGACGCCGAGCTGGATCCAGAAGCCCATGATCTTCAAAATCTCGGCCAGCACCTCCGGATTGGCGGTGTTGAGATCCGGCTGGAAGTTGAAGAAGCGGTGGAAGTACCAGGCCTTCGCCTTGGTATCGTAGGTCCAGGTGGTCTCCTGAACGCCCGGGAAGACCATGCCCTCGTCGGCGGTCGCGGGGCGCTCCTTCGACCAGACGTACCAGTCGCGGTAGGGCGATTTGGGGTCGGACCGTGCCGACTGGAACCACGGGTGCTGGTCCGAGGTGTGGTTGACGACGAGGTCGATGAGGACGCGCAGGCCCCGCTGCTTGGCGGCGTGCGTGAAGGCGACGAAGTCCCCGAGCGAGCCGTAATCCGGATCGACGCCGTAATAGTCGGCGATGTCGTAGCCGCCGTCCTTCTTGGGCGAGGGCTGGAACGGCATCAGCCAGACCGCGGTGGCGCCCAGGCCCTGGATGTAGTCCAGCCGGCGCTCCAGCCCGGCGAAGTCGCCGATGCCGTCGCCGTTGGCGTCCATGAACGTGCCGACGGACAGGCAGTAGATGATCGCGTTCTTGTACCACAGGTCGTTGATCATGGGCCCCCCGGCGTCGTCGCGCCTCACGAACGTGGGAGTCGGCCAAAGCGTTGCCGTGCGGCGTCTCCTTAAATCAGCCGCGTTGTGCACGCCCTGTTCAGGCGCGCTCCCGAAAGGTCCGCGCTCGCCCCGTCGCGTCCCCCGAACCCGGCCCGTATGAACGCCATCCTGATCAAGCTGTTCGCGACCGCCCTGACGCTCAGCCAGGTCACGACCCGGCCGGACGCGGTCCGGACGCAGTTCGATCCCGCGACGGACGGCCCGGAGGTGGTGCGCCTGCTGCGCGACGGCTGCGCCCACATGCGCAAGGCCTTCGACATCGAGGACATCAATCTCGACGAGTTGATCACCACCGCGATGGAGGATCCGTCCACGGTCGCCGGTCCGGCCGCGCCGAAGATCCTGCACGGTCTCGACCTGACCGAGCTGAACACGAGCTACAAGCAGTTCTGCAAGGGCGAGAACCCGGCGAACTCGCCCTTCGACGCGAAGGCGGTGATCGAGTTCTACGACAACGCCACCAAGGATCTGCCCAGCGCCGAGGCCCTGCGCGACAAGGCCCTGCCGGGGATGACCCGGATCCTCGACGGCGCCGGCAAGCCCTTCGCCGAGGCATCGGAGCCGAACGGCCGCCGCATCGTGGTGCCGATCACGGCGGTTCCGAACCTCGTCCAGAAGGCCTTCATCGCCGCCGAGGACAAGCGCTTCGAGACCCATCACGGCATCGACGAGCGCGGGGTGATCCGGGCCTTCATCGCCAACCTCGCCTCGCCGGGGCGCCCCGCGGGCGGCTCGACCATCACCCAGCAGGTGGTCAAGAACCTCTCGGTCGGCGACGACGTCACCTACGAGCGCAAGATCCGCGAGATGATCGTCGCGTCGCGTCTGGAGCGCATCCTGACGAAGCCGCAGATCCTGGGGCTCTACCTCAACGGCATCTATCTCGGCCGCGGCGCCTACGGCATCGAGATGGCCGCGCAGAGCTATTTCGGGAAGCCGGTGGGGCAGCTGACCCTGCCGGAAGCGGCGCTCCTCGCCGGCATGCCCAAGGGCCCGAACTTCTACAGCCCGGACAAGTACCCCGACCGCGCGCGGGAGCGGCGCGCCTACGTGCTCGCGCGCCTCAAGGAAGAGGGCACGATCACCGAGGCCGAGATGGGCGCGGCGATCAAGTCCGATCTCGGGCTGAAGCCGATCGAGACCGCGCGGCGCGATTCCGGCTTCTACGTCGTGGATTTCCTCAATCGCGAGGCCCGCACCTTCGCGGGCGTGGATTCGCTGACCTCCGGCTCGCTGACCGTCCGTTCGACGATCAACGCCGGGCTCCAGCGCGCCGTCGAGGACGCCCTGCAGGACGGCCTCGCCAATTACGAGCGCGGCACCGGCCGTCAGACCTTCACGGGGCCGGAACTCAACCTCGCCGATAGCGTCCGGCGGATCCAGGCGGCGACGCCGGCACCGGAGGGCTCCGCCTCGGCCGCGCCCGCCGTCACCGGCGCGCGGCCGGAGGGCGCGGAACCCCCCGCCCGGCCCGAGGGCCCGGCGCCCCCGGGGGGCCCCCCCCCCGCCCGCCCCCCCCCCCCCCGGCGCGCGGCCGGAGGCCGCGAAACCCGACGCCAGGCCGGAGGCCGGGCCGGCCGCGAAGCCGCGCCGCGGCGAGAGGGTCGCGGCCGTGCCGCAGAAGAAGCCGGCGTGGCTGCTGGCGCTCGAGAGCGCCCGCCCGGTCCTCTACGACGTCCACTGGCCGATGGCCGTGGTGCTGGAGACCGGGCGCGGCGGCATGAAGGTCGGCCTCGCCGACGGCCGCACCGCCTCCCTCGACCCCGGCATCGCCCGCGGCAAGCTGCAGCTCTACGACGTGATCCGTGTGAAGGTCAGCGCCGGCAAGGGCGCCCCGCGCGCGCAGCTCCGCGTCCGGCCGACCGTCCAGGGCGCGGCCCTGGTGCTAGAGAACCAGACCGGCCGGATCCTCGCGATGGCCGGCGGCTTCTCCTACCCGCTGAGCCAGCTCAACCGGGTCACCCAGACGGTGCGCCAGCCCGGCTCGACGCTGAAGCCGCTGACCTACCTCGCCGCGCTCAACGCCGGCCTGCAGCCGAACACCCTTGTGATGGATTCCGCCGTGACCCTGCCGCCCATCGGCGGGGCCGGCGATTCCTGGTCGCCGAAGAACTACGAGGGCGGCGGCTCGGGACCGACGACCCTGCGGCGCGGTCTCGAATTCTCCAAGAACCTCGTCACCGCCAGGCTCCTCCAGGGCGGGATTGCCCCGAAGGCGCCGGCGAGCCTGAAGCGGGTCTGCGACATCGCCCTCGAGGCGCAGATCTACGCCGAGTGCGAGCCCTACTACCCCTTCGTCCTCGGCGCGCAGCCGGTGCGGATGCTCGACCTCGCGGGCTTCTACGCGGCGGTGGCCAACGAGGGCGCCCGCCCGGCGCCCTACGCGCTCGAATCGGTCGAGCGGGACGGCAAGCCGCTCTACACGCACGCCGCCAAGGAGCCGGTGCGGATCGCCTCGGCGGACCGCGTGGCCTTCTACCAGCTCAAGACCATGCTGCAGGGCGTGACGCAGCACGGCACGGCCGCGGCGCTCGCGAAGGTCTCGGCCTACGTCGCGGGCAAGACCGGCACCTCGGAGAACGAGAACGACGCGTGGTTCGCCGGCCTGACAAACGAGATCAGCGTCGTGGTCTGGGTCGGCTACGACAACGCCGACGGCACCCGCAAGACGCTCGGCCGCGGCCAGACCGGCGGCCACGTCTCGGTGCCGATCGCCTCGGCGATCCTGCAGGCGGCCTGGGCGAACGGCGTCGCCAAGACGCCGCTGCGGGGCCCCTCCCCCGAGGCGCGCCCGTTCATCGCCGATTTGCCGATCGACCCGCGCAGCGGCGTGCGGATCGCCGGCGGCGGCTTCCTCGAGCATTTCCGCACCAGCGGCGACGGTCGCATGGCGGACACCCAGTACCGCCTCGTGCCCCGCGAGACGCTCTACGCCATGCGGCCGGACGCGCAGGACGGCGATCTCGCCGGCGACGACGGCGCGAGCGTCGCGGGCGACTACTACGGCAACATGACCGGCGAGCGGCCGCGATCCGACTTCCTCGACCCGTTCGGCGAGCGTCCCGCGCCGCGCAGCCGCCGCGCGCAGGGCGACGTGGATCTCTACGGGCAGGATCCCTACAAGCCCTGGCCGGGCCAGACGAATCGCTCGCCCTTCGGCGGGGACGACGACGCGCGCCGCCCGCGCCGCCGCGATCCCGACTACCTGTTCGGCGAAGACCCCGGTTACTGACAGCCCTCTCCGACAGACGAGGATCCCGTTGCGCCAGCAGCTTCCCGCGGCCCTGGCGGCCGCCCTCACGGCCGCGCTCCCGGCCCTCCCGGCACGCGCCCAGACACCCGCCGCCAACACTGCCCCGGCGCCGGGGCCCGAGCGGATCAAGGAGGTGCCCTCGGTCACGGCCGTCGATCCGGCCACGATCAAGCCCGGCCAGATCCTGTTCACCGACCATCGCGACAACCCGTCGGCGCCGGAGAACGGCCTGATCTCGTATCTCGACTGGCTGAAGGCGCGGCCGGCCGAGGCGGCGGCGCTCGCCCCCTATCCGGGCTACAAGGAGCCGGACTACACGGTCACGGTGAACGGCGTGACCAAGCCGCGGCACGAGACCCTGAAGGTCTACGTCGCCGAGGGGCGCTTCGTCGTCCCGCGTCCGCCCGAGGCGATCGACCTCCAGGCCTTCGCCAACCTCGCCTTCGTCCAGAAGATGGATCCGGCGATCAAGCACCGTACCCTCGCGGTCGCCGACGTGACGCCCAACAAGGATCCGGCCGCCGCCTTCGCCAAGCGTCCCGACCGTCCGTGGTGCGAGGGCGCGGGCGCCTGCATCGAGTCGCGCTACGACCTCGAGGGCAAGCTGCCGCTCGGCGTGAAGCTCGCCAACAAGCTCGAGGAAGGCTCGGCCAAGAAGATCGCCGAGTTCGTTTCGTTCCAGAGCGAGCTGCGGGTGCTCGGGCCGGACCAGGGCGACCGGCTCAAGGCGCTGACCAAGATCGACACCGCGGTGACCGGCGGCCTCGAGCAGACGATCTTCTGGGTCAACCAGATCCTGCGCTTCGGCAAGTTCCTGGCCGTGTTTCAGCCGATGCCGAACGACCCGACCAAGACGGTGGTCACCACCTACATGGCGCTGGCGATCAAGGGCGACGTCCTCGACCGCAAAGCCGAGTACGCCCGGGTGCCGGTACTCAAGAATTTGCTGCCCGCGCAGGTGCTGATGGGCAATTCCAGCTTCAACACCGGCAACTCGATCAGCGCCGGCCTGCCGATCTACGCCCGCAACCGGATCGCCACCTTCGCGGACGCACTCACCAAGCGGTGACGCGTCACGCGCGCCTCACATCCCGCGGTTGCCGATCGTCGGCAGCGTCGGCTGGGTGTAGGCGCGGTTCACGTCGCGGCGGGTCTGCGTGCCGTTGGTGTTGCCCGAGGCCCGATAGTTGTCGAGGTTGAAGGTCTCGGCGAGGCCGCTGCGGGAATCCGGGCCGTCGCTGGTGCTGCACGCGCAGAGGCCGCCGAGGGTCAGCGCGGAGAGGGCGAGAAGGGTCAAGCGCATCGCGTATCCTGAAAGCGGGCCGTGGCCGGGCCGCGACCGGCCACGGCCGGAGCGGCCCTCACGGGACGTCTCGCGGCATGGTCAGCGCGGAGGCGCCTCCGTCAAGGTCGCGCGCAAGATGTAAATCCGTTCTGCCGCCTCCGATGCGCGCCGGCCACGGAAAATCCACCACAGACCGGGATTGCGGCGGATAGGGCCGGCCAATCGTGTTGAGTTCGGCCCCCTCCCCCTGGCGAATCCCGGTCGTTTCGGGCGACAACCCTCCGCGATGAGCAACGTCTTGCCCTTCCGTCCGCGCCCGACCGTCACCCGCCTCGCTCGCTGCGAAGTTGTGACCGTGGCCGGTGATCTCCTCGCGCTGCTGGAGCAGCTCGAGGATGTGAGCGCCCGCGCCGCCGCGATGGGGCGTCCGGCGATCGAGGTCGAGCGCACCGTCCAGCACCTGCTCGATGCCGTCAGTGCCGTGGAGCGCGCCCTCGACTGCATCGGCGAGGGCGAGCAGTCGGCGCCGGGCTAGAACGCGTCCCTGCGCGCTCGGGCGCGCCGGGCTCCTCACCGCGGGGACGTCGAATCCCGCGCCGGCGGATCGCCGCCGGGCGTTCTTAAGCAGACTCTAAATCATCCGGAACCCTCCAGTACGCCTTGCGGTTGAGGGTCGGATGCTCACGTCGGGCGTCGCTTCCGGAGGGTGCCATGAGGCTTCGCACGAGCAGCTTGCTGGCCGTCATGGCGGCCGGCGGTCTCCTCGCCGGGTCGGCGCTGCGCGCCCAGGCCGCCGAGGTCGGTTTCCTCGAGATGCTGTTCGGCGCCCGGCCGGCCCCGCAGCAGGCTCAGCCGGCCCCTGCCCCGGCCCCCGCCTTCGACGGCCGCACCTTCGGCCGCCACGCGACCCCGCGGCTCGGGGCAGCGCGCCGCCGCTTCCAGACCCGCTACGCAGCGCTCCCGCTCAAGATCCGCGTCAAGGAGCGAGAGATCAGCGAGCGCCAGACCCCCATCGACATGAAGGGCGGCGCGACGGCGGCGCTGCTCAAGGACGAGACGCTGCGGCCGGGCGACATCGTGGTGCTGAATTCCGGCGCCCGGGTCTTCACCGGCAGTCCCGACAAGCGCCACGCGATCCGGGATTTCGAGCCGGTCCAGAACTCGCGCTTCGTGAGCCGGGGCACGCGGAAGGTCCTGGCCGGTCTGTTCACGCCGGTCGGCGCCGTGCCCGCGCAGGAGGCGCGGCGGATGATGGCCCGCGCCCGGCAGCCGATGCCGGAGGTCGCGACGCCGATCCCCGCGCAGAAGACCGCCATGCGGGTAATCAACCCGTGGCAGGGCGGGCAGTGACCGGCGCGGCGCCGCTCAGAAGAAGCGTTCCTTGATGACGATCGTGTCGCCCGGCCGGACCGCGTAGGTCATCGGCACGATCCCGGAGATCAGCGAGCCGCCGGCGTCGCGGGTCAGGACGGCGTAGTCGCGCGCTGCCCTCGGGCCGAAGCCGGCCGCGATCGCCACCGCCGTCTCGACGGTCATGCCGTTGACGAACGGGTACTGGCCGGACGTGGTGACCTCGCCGAGGATGTAGAACGGTCGGTAAGCGTCCACCTCCACGGTCACGTGCGGCTCGCGCACGTATCCGGAGGCCAGCTTGGCCTCGATCGCCTTGGCCGCCTGCGCGGTCGTCTGGCCGCCGACCTGCACGGTCCCGATCAGCGGCATGGCGATGCGCCCCGCGCCGTCGACCGCGTATATGTTGGACAGGTTGTCCTGGCCGAACACGATCACCCGCAGCTTGTCGCCCGCCGCCAGCGTGTACCGCGCGGCGATCGAGCCGGTGCCGGTGGCATCGAGCTGGTCGGTGCGGAAGCTCGGCCGCAGGCAGCCGCCGAGCGCCAGAGTCGAGCCGAGTGCGAGGAGCAGAGCGCGCCGGTTCATCACCATCGCCGTCATGGATGCAGTTGCGGGGTGATGTAGGCCGTTAAGGTTAATGAAACTTGATCACCGCCCGACGGAGGCGGCGCCGTCACCGGTCCGCGCGGCCCTTAACTCTTGAGCAACCTTAACATCCACTAATGGCGGCGGGACGGCAGTAATGCCCGCCCGGCCTGTCTCCGCGTTCAGAGCGTCCGCATGTCCACGATCCGTCAACGCTCGACCTACGCCGTGCCCGGATCCCAGCCGCGCGCCGAGGAAGGCCTCGGCCTCGCGCAGCTGCCGCGGATCCTGCGGCGCTCGATCGGCTGGATCGTCGGGCCGACCCTGGTGGTCGCCCTGGGCGCGAGCGTCTTCGTCAACGTGGTCAGCCCCCGCTACACCGGCGAGGCGAAGGTGCTCCTCGAGAGCCGCGACCCGCCCTTCGCCCGCACCGCGCAGGAGCGCGGCGACCAGCTCGCGCCGATCGACGAGCAGGCGGTGGCGAGCCAGGTGCAGGTCGTGATGTCCCGCGATCTCGCCCGCGAGGCGATCCGTCGGCTCAAGCTCGTCGGCAACGCCGAGTTCGATCCCGGCGCGGGCAGCATCGGCGCCGTGCAGCGCGTGCTGATGATGCTCGGCATCGGTCCCAATCCCCTGGACCGCCCCGCCGAGGACCGGGTGCTCGACGCCTACTTCGACCACCTCCTGGTCTTCCCCGCCGGGAAGTCGCGCATCCTGACGATCGAGTTCCGCGCCAAGGACCCGAAGCTTGCGGCCGAGGCCGCCAACACCATCGCCAAGCTCTACATCGGCTCGCTGGAGGCCGATAAGGTCGACACCGCCCGCTACGCCTCCACCTGGCTCGGCGGCAACATCGACGGGTTGCGCAAGCGCGTCGCCGAGGCGGAGGCCAAGGTCGAGGCGTTCCGCGCCAAGAACGGCCTCGTGGGCAGCACCGGCTTGGCCGGGCGGCCGCTCAACGCCCAGCAGCTCGGCGAGCTGTCGAGCCAGCTCTCCGCGGCGCGGAGCCTGAAGGCCGACCTCGACGGCAAGGTGAAGGCCATCAAGGACCTGATCAAGGACGGGCGCGCCTTCGAGATTCCCGACGTCGCCAACAACGAGGTCATCCGCCGGATCGTCGAGAACCGGATCTCCGTGCGCGCCCAGCTCGCCCTCGAGTCGCGGACCCTCCTGCCGGCTCACCCGCGGATCAAGGAGCTGCACGCCCAGCTCGAGGACCTCGACGCCCAGATCAAGGCCTCGGCCGAGCGCGTCGTGCGCACGATGGAGAACGACGCCAAGATCGCCGGCGCCCGGGTCGAGAGCCTCCAGGCCGCCGTCGACGGCCAGCAGGACGTCGTCGTCCGCGGCAACGCCAGCGAGATCCAGCTCCGCGCGCTGGAGCGCGAGGCGAAGGCGCAGCGCGAGCAGCTCGAATCCTATCTCGGCCGCTACCGCGAGGCGGCGGCGCGCGACGGCGAGGCCGCGACCCCCGCCGACGCCCGCATCGTGTCCCGCGCGGTGACGCCCGAGGTTCCGTCCTTCCCGAAGAAGCTGCCGATCGTCGCCTTCGCGACGCTGCTGACGCTGATGCTCTCGATCGGCGGGGTCATCGCCAGCGCGTTGCTCGCCGAGTCCGGCCGCGCCGCCGGCGACCGCGACGGCGATCCGGCAGACGATCGGCGGCGCCGCGAGCCGGTGCTGGATCGGCCGTCCTTCACCTTCCCGGAGGCGACGCCGGCCTCCCGCTGGTCCGAGGCGTCGGGCGCGGCTGCCGCCGCGTCGGCGGCGCCCGCCGCGGTCGCGGCGATCCCCTCCCCCGACACGTTCGATCTCGCGCCGCTCGTCGCGCGCATCGCGGCGGCGCCCCGCGCACCGGAGGCGCAGGCGGGTCGCCGCGTCCTGATCGTCGAGACCGAGGCCCGTCGCGGCGTCCCGACGCTGCCCGAGGCCCTGACCCGCGCCCTCGGTCGCGAGGGAAGCCTCGTCGCTGTCGACCTGAACCTGCCGAACGACGGCACGGCGCGGCTCGGCTTCGCCGATCTCATCGCCGGCGAGGCCGCGTTCCTCGACGTGATCCAGGCACGCCGGGACGGCGGCCAGCACCGGATCGAGGCGGGGCTGCTGGAGTCGACCGTCCTGTTCGACGAGCCCGATGCCCTGGCCCTGACCTTCGAGGCCATGGCCGAGGCCTACGACTGGGTGGTCTTCCGGCTCCACGCCGCGCCGGGGGCCGTCGACCTCCTCGAGCTCGTGGCCGGCTTCATGGACAGCGTCGTCATCGCGTCGAACGCCGATGCCGAGGATCCGGCGCTGGCCGACCTCTACGCCCTCGCCGAGGAGGCCGGCGCGGGGCAGATCCTGGTCGCGCAGGATCGCCCGGCCGCGTCCAATGTCGAGGAGGCTCGGGCGGAGCTGCGCCTCAACGCCGCTTAGGCCGCGCGCCGGTCACGACCGGCGCAGGGTGCGGAGCCGCCTGAGGGCGGCGTAGAGGCGCGGGTCGCGCTTGATCCGCCGTTTCGTCCGCGTCAGGCCGCGGCGCAGGGCGCCGTAGGCCCGGCCCCGCAGGGTGACCGGGATGATCGTCTCGACGAGGCTGATCGTCTCGTCGCAGATACTGGCCTTGTAGCGCGCCTCGCCGACGCCGAGGTCGAAGCCCTGCCGGCCGCGGGCGGTCTGGTCGCGCACCAGGTGCTGCAGGAGAAGGTCGCCGGGACTGTAACGGGCGACCTCGGGGTCGGCGTCGAACGCCGTCATCATGCCGCTGAAGCGCCGGTCGCTGACGGCCCCGCCGAAGGTGGCGAGGACGCGACCGCTCTCGGCGAGACACAGGGCGTACAGCTCCACGGCGGGCTCGGCGCCGGTCGACGCGGCCGTCAGGAAGGAGCGGATCGCGGGATCGGCGTAGGGGTCGGCCACGCCCATGCCGGCGAAGCGGGCCGATTTCTGCGCGAAGAACGCCGCCAGCAGGCGCCCCGCCTCGTCGGCGGTCTCGGCGCGGCGGTAGGCGATCGCGCCGTGCGCCTCCACGAGGCGTTTCTCCTTGGAGCGCAGCTTCTTGCGGGCGTCCGCGCTGAAAACCCGGCGCACGGTCGCCTCCGGGTCCGGCCCGAGCATGAGGCCGTAGCCGTCGCTGGCCTCCGCCTCGCCGGTCGCGGCGAGCGGGTTTGCCGTCCCCTCCCACATCCGCGGCTGATGCTTCAGCGCGAAGGCGTCGATCCCGTCCGCGCGGCCGGCGCGGATCAGCGCCGCGACGATGCTGCCGGGCCCGATGGCCGCCGCGTCGCGGGTGGCGAAGAGCGGCAGGTGATAGTTGGCGTGCGTGTCGCCGACCGTGCGCGCGAGGCGCAGCCCGTGCTCCCGGCTCAGGGTGAACGGGACGAGGATGCGCGGCCGTCCGTCGGCATCCCGCAGGACCGCGACGCGCGCGTGCTCGGCCTGTCCCGTCGCCCGCAGGTAGGCGCTGATCCAGTCGAACCGCTGGTAGGGCGTGCCGAGGCTCGCCGGATCGGCTTCCAGACGCCGCCACAGCGCCTCCGCGGCGGCCAGATCGGGGATGATCTCCGCGACAAGGCTCCCGGCGCTGCGCGAATCGACCATGTCCGTTCCCGCTACGTGGACACCGACCGCCATGACCCGATCTCCCGGGGACCGCGCGCGATCCCGTGCCGCGCGCACCCTGACGGCAAGCGGCTGAACAGCCCGTCACTGCGATCGCTGATGGCGCGATCCCGGCGCCGGACGGTCCGCCAAAGAACAGTCGTGGCTAACGATAGCTTGCTTTCGCTGCCGCCACGCATGCTTTCGGCTTTATTTACCAGGGGAAGCCAAGGCTGTGCCGAGCTGGGCCGCGGGCCCGAACGGTTCAGGGCCATGCTGTCGTCGCGTGCCAAGCATCGGGTCTTCGCGTCCGGATTCCGCGCGATCCAGGCGCTCGGGGCGGACCGCTGGCTCAGCCCCGCGGCGCGCGGCCTCGGCGTGATCCTCACCTTCCACCACGTCAGCCCCGACCCGGTCCCGGCCTTCGCGCCGAACCGCCTGCTCGGCATCACCCCCGAGTTCCTCGACCTGACCCTGCGCGAGCTCGATGCCCGCGGCTTCGAGATCATCGGTCTCGATTCGGTGCCGGAGCGGCTGTCCGCACCGGATTACGGGCCGCCCTTCGCGGTCCTGACCTTCGACGACGGCTACCGCGATAACGTCGAGCACGCGCGTCCCGTGCTGGCCCGCCACGGCGCACCGTGGACCCTGTTCGTCACCAGCGGCTTCGCCGACCAGGCCGGGCGGCTCTGGTGGATCGAGCTGGAGCAGGCGATCGCGCGCCTGGACCGGGTGCGCATCGACGTCGGCGCGCGGAGTCTCGACCTTCCGGCGCGCAGCCCGCAGGAGAAGGCGCTGGCCTTCGAAGCCCTGTACCGCGACCTGCGCCGCGGGGACGAGGCCGACCTCCTCGACCGGATCGCCGCCCTCTGCAGGCAGGCCGGCTTCCAGCCCGGGCGCCTCGCCGCCGATCTGTGCCTGTCCTGGGCAGAGCTGCGCGACCTCGCCGCCGACCCGGCCGTCACCGTCGGCGCCCACACGGTCAGCCACCCGATGCTCGCCAAGCACGCTCCCGCGATCGCGGCGCGCGAGATCGCCGAGGGGCGCGCGCGGATCGAGACGGAACTCGGGCGGCCGGTGCGGCACCTCTCCTACCCGGTCGGGGATCCGACCTCCGCCGGCCCGCGGGAATTCGCGCTGGCGCGGGAGATGGGCTTCGCGACGGCCGTGACCACGCGGCCCGGCCACCTCTTCGCCGAGCACGCCGGGCACCTCCAGGCCCTGCCCCGGGTGTCGGTGAACGGCTGCCACCAGACGCGCGCGGCGCTGGCCGGACTGCTCTCCGGCGTCCCGTTCCTGGCGTGGAATCGCGGGCGACGGCTCAACGTCGCCTGAGGCGACGACCCGCCCGCGGGCGGCGTCAGCGGAACAGCGCGTCGAACAGGTTCTGCGGCTGCTGCTGCGGCGGCGGGGCCGGCGCCGGCCCCTCGTTCGACGGGAAGAACTTCCGCGAGGGCTTCTGGCGGGGCTGGACCGGCACGCCGCGCGGCGCCTCCACGTCCACCTGCCCGTTGGCGTTGAGCTGCTGGGCGGTCTTGGTCGCGTCCTTGCCGGGGCGCTTCGCCTTCTCGGGCTTGGCCGCCACGGCCGGGACGTCCTCCTGCTCCTTGGCCTCGGCGATCACGTCGCTGCCGCCCTTACAGTCGACCAGCCACACGTCGTAGATCGGGTGCTCGATCGCGTGCAGGCCCGGGCTCGACGCGAACATCCACCCGGTGAAGATCCGGCGGTACTTGTTGTCGAGGGTGACCTCGTCGACCTCGAGGAACGCCGTGGTCTTGGCGCTCTCGGTCGGCGGGCGGGTGTAGCAGACCCGCGGGGTGAGCTGCAGGGCGCCGAACTGCACGGTCTCGTCGACCGCCACCTCGAAATTGACGATCCGGCCGGTGATCTTGTCGAGGCCGGAGAACACCGCGGTCGGGTTCTTGATCTTGTCGGCGGCGGCGGGGCCGGCGCAGACGAGGAGCGCGAGGCCGGGGGCGAGCGCGCGGCGTGCGAGGGCGGTGATGCGGCTCAAGGCTCGGACCCCTGGACGAGGGTGACCGGCCGCGCCAACGGGTGCGCGGCGGGCGATCGGGATTGACCCGTCATGAACACCGGAACGGTGGCGGCAAAAGGGCGCCGGCTCCGCGACGGGTCGCGGCTCTACTCGCCCGGCGTCCAGGACACGTAGTCGCCCGTCGCGGCCGGCCGCTGGCCCCAGGAGAGCTGCGAGCCCGCCGGCCGGTACGCGTTCGCGGTGCCGGTCTGGTTCTCGATATGGGGCTTCTGCCACGCCTTCGGCTGATAGTTCTCCTCGCTCGGCGCGACGTCGACGTTGTGGCAGAGCCAGCCGCGCCAGCCGGGGGGCACCTTCGAGGCGTCGGCATAGCCGTTGTAGACGACCCAGCGGCGCTCCGAGCCCACCGAGCGGTCGATCAGCGCGCCCTCCGCCTTGTAGTACTTGTTCCCGGACTCGTCCTCGCCGACGAAGATGCCGGTGCGCGCGGTCTGGAGCGCGACGGAGACGGTCTGACCGTTCCACCACGTGAAGATGCGCAGCAAAGTGTCCTTCAGCGCCATCGCCGGTCCCGGAATCGTGGCGCGCCGCGAGGGCGCTCGTCGGCGCCGTTATGGTGACCGCGCGCGTGTGAGTCCAGCCGCATGACGGAAGTGTCGCCCCGGGGCAACGCTCGGCCCGCGCTTTCGGCCTCCGGTTCCGGGCATCCGCCGATTCCGCTCCCTAGGGTTGTGAATCTAAAATTTTCCCGATCCGATTCCCGAAAGCCGGAAGGACACTTATCCCGGTCCGGGACGATATCCACAGGCTTTTGCGAGCCGGCACAACATCTAGCGGGGAACAAGGCCAGCGAACACCACTTGTTGACGTGAGAGTGAAGGCGGCGGTAATCTCCCTGCATCGGTCGCGCCCCGCGGAAGTGGTGCGTTGGGCGGGGGCGGCCGTTCCTAATTTTCGTTCGCGGGACCGAGGCACGTCTCTCAGCCGGGCGTGGTCGGCCGCGAATCCCACTATCGGGCTAGACCCCGCGGCGCGCGGGGCCGGGACCCTCGTGTCCCGACGGGAGAGGTGTGTTTCATGCGGTTCGAGCGTCGCTACACCACGGCCGGACAATCGCCCTACGCCGGGATCCCCTTCCGCAAGGCCCTGAGCGAGATCCGCAACCCGGACGGCTCGGTCGTGTTCCGCCTCGACGGCATCGACGTGCCGGAGAGCTGGAGCCAGGTCGCGAGCGACGTGCTCGCGCAGAAGTACTTCCGCAAGGCCGGCGTCCCGGCGCGGCTGCGCAAGGTCGAGGAGAACGCGGTCCCCTCGTTCCTCTGGCGCTCGGTGCCGGACGACGCGGCCCTGGCCGAGATCCCCGAGGACGAGCGCTTCGTCTCCGAAGCCTCCGCCACGCAGGTCTTCGACCGGCTCGCCGGCTGCTGGACCTACTGGGGTTGGAAGGGCGGCTACTTCTCGTCGGAGGAGGATGCCTCGGCCTTCATGGACGAGCTGCGCTTCATGCTGGCCCGCCAGATGGTGGCGCCGAACTCGCCGCAATGGTTCAACACCGGCCTGCACTGGGCCTACGGCATCGATGGCCCGAGCCAGGGCCACTACTATTGCGACCCGCAGACCGGCGTGCTGACCAAGTCGGCCTCGGCATACGAGCACCCGCAGCCGCACGCCTGCTTCATCCAGTCGGTCCAGGACGACCTCGTCAACGACGGCGGCATCATGGACCTCTGGGTGCGTGAGGCGCGCCTGTTCAAGTACGGCTCCGGCACCGGCTCCAACTTCTCGATGCTGCGCTCGGAGAACGAGAAGCTCGGCGGCGGCGGCAAGTCCTCGGGCCTGATGAGCTTCCTAAAGATCGGCGACCGGGCGGCCGGCGCGATCAAGTCGGGCGGCACCACGCGGCGCGCCGCCAAGATGGTGATCGTCGACATCGACCACCCGGATATCGAGGCCTTCATCGACTGGAAGGTGAAGGAGGAGCAGAAGGTCGCCGCCCTGGTGACCGGCTCGAAGGTCGTCTCCAAGCACCTGACCCTGGTGATGAAGGCCTGCACGCAGTGCGAGGCCGAGGGCGATGCCTGCTTCGATCCGGAGCGCAACCCGGCGCTCAAGCGCGAGATCAAGGCCGCCCGCCGCGCCTCCGTGCCGGATTCCTACATCAAGCGCGTCGTGCAGTTCGCCCGCCAGGGCTTCACCAAGATCGAGTTCCCCGTCTACGACACCGACTGGGATTCGGAGGCCTACCTCACGGTCGCCGGCCAGAACTCCAACAACTCGGTCTCGCTGACCGATGACTTCCTCCGCGCCGTCGAGGCGGATGCCGACTGGCAGCTCACCGCCCGCACCACCGGCAAGGTCACCAAGACCCTCAAGGCCCGCGACCTGTGGGAGCGGATCGGCGAGGCCGCCTGGGCCTCGGCGGATCCGGGCCTGCACTTCAACACGACAATGAACGACTGGCACACCTGCCCGGCGGGCGGGCGGATCCGGGCCTCGAACCCGTGCTCCGAGTACATGTTCCTCGACGACACCGCCTGCAATCTCGCCTCGGCGAACCTGCTGACGATGTACGACCGGGACACCAAGCGCTTCGACGTGGAGGCGTTCGAGCACCTCAACCGCCTCTGGACGGTGGTGCTCGAGATCTCGGTGATGATGGCGCAGTTCCCGTCCAAGGAGATCGCGGAACTCTCCTACCGCTACCGGACGCTCGGCCTCGGCTACGCCAATATCGGCGGCCTGCTGATGACGATGGGCCTTCCGTACGATTCCGACGCGGGCCGGGCGCTCGCCGGCGCGCTCACGGCGATCATGACGGGCGTCGCCTACGCCACATCGGCCGAGATGGCCGCGGAACTCGGCACCTTCCCGGCCTACGAGGAGAACGCCGACGCGATGCTGCGGGTCATCCGCAACCATCGCCGGGCCGCGCACGGCGAGGCCGAGGGCTACGAGTTCCTCAACGTCGCGCCGGTCGCCCTCGACCACGCCAACATCCCGCAGGCGGATCTGGGCGATCACGCCCGCGCCGCCTGGGACCGGGCGCTGAAGCTCGGCGAGGAGCACGGCTATCGCAACGCCCAGGCCACCGTGATCGCGCCGACCGGCACGATCGGCCTCGTGATGGATTGCGACACGACCGGCATCGAGCCCGACTTCGCCCTGGTGAAGTTCAAGAAGCTCGCCGGCGGCGGCTACTTCAAGATCATCAACCAGGCCGCTCCGGACGCCCTGCGGGCGCTCGGCTACCGCGAATCCGAGATCGCCGAGATCGAGGCCTACGCGGTCGGCCACGGCTCGATGGGCCAGGCGCCGGGCATCAACCCGACGACACTGCGCGCCAAGGGTTTTACGGACGAGAAGATCTCCGTGGTCGAGAAGGGCCTGAAGTCGGCCTTCGACATCAAGTTCGTGTTCAACCGCTGGACGCTCAGCGACGACTTCCTGACCCAGACCCTGAAGGTCCCCGCGGAGAAGCTGTCGGACCCGACCTTCGAGCTGCTGCCGTTCCTCGGCTTCACCAAGAAGGAGATCGAGGCCGCCAACACCCACATCTGCGGAGCGATGACGCTGGAGGGCGCGCCGGGCCTGAAGCTCGAGCACTACCCGGTCTTCGACTGCGCCAACCCGTGCGGCCGGATCGGCAAGCGCTACCTCTCGGTCGAGAGCCACATCCGCATGATGGCGGCGGCGCAGCCTTTCATCTCGGGGGCGATCTCCAAGACCATCAACATGCCGAACGACGCCACGTTGGAGGATTGCAAGGCGGCCTACCTGCTGTCCTGGCGCCTCGCCCTCAAGGCGAACGCCCTCTACCGCGACGGCTCGAAGCTGTCGCAGCCGCTCAACGCCGCCCTCATCTCCGAGGAGGACGACGAGGCGGATGAGGGGATCGAGGCCCTGATTCAGGCGCCGGCCGCCGCCAAAGCCGCCGCCGCCGCGGAGAAGATCGTCGAGCGCGTGATCGAGCGCGTCGAGCGGATCCGCTCCCGCGAGAAGCTGCCGGCCCGCCGGAAGGGCTACACCCAGAAGGCGGTGGTGGGCGGCCACAAGGTCTACCTGCGCACCGGCGAGTACGACGACGGCCGCCTCGGCGAGATCTTCATCGACATGCACAAGGAGGGCGCGACCTTCCGGAGCCTGATGAACAACTTCGCCATCGCGATCTCGCTCGGTCTCCAGTACGGCGTGCCGCTCGAGGAGTACGTGGAGGCCTTCACCTTCACCCGGTTCGAGCCGGCCGGCTTCGTGCAGGGCAACGACGCGATCAAGAACGCGACCTCGCTCCTCGACTACGTGTTCCGCGAGCTGGCGGTCTCGTATCTCGGCCGCGCCGACCTCGCCCATGTCAGCCCCGCCGAGATCGGCGGCACGGTGATCGGCGGCGGCGAGAGTGGCGACACGACCCGCGAGGGTCCGAAGCCCGCGCCGGCCTCCTCGGTCGTGTCCCGCGGCCTGCTGCGCGGCTCGGCCGACCGGCTGACGCTGATCCAGGGTGGCCCGGCCGGTGCCAGCCTCGGGGTCGGTGCGGCCAGCGCCGGCCAGTCGGCCCCGGCCGGCGGTACGGTCCACGCGATCCGCGGCAGCACCGCGCTGAAGGCGGAGCCCGCGGTAGCCGGTCAGGCCGAGACGATCGCCGACACCCTCCCCTTCGCTAAGGCCGAGCGGAGTGTCGCCGACCGGCGGGCCGAGGCGAAGATGAAGGGCTATGTCGGCGAGGCCTGCCCGGAATGCGCGAACTTCACGCTGGTCCGCAACGGCACCTGCCTGAAGTGCGACACCTGCGGCTCGACGACAGGGTGCTCCTGATACGACGACGGCACGGACGATAGAGACGGTCTAAGTTGCTTGCCGCTCTGAGTGAATCGCGCTGAGTTCTTCAGCGCGCTTCATTTCAGAGCGGCATTCGGCGGAAGGCGTCCGACAACGGCGCCAACCTGCGGACGATGTCCAAGACACGCTCGCTGTACCGGTGTGAGGCCGCGAACATGTCGATCATGTTCGCGGGAAGCGGCGCCCAGACTGATGAATGGTCATCGCGCTGCGCGGTTGGCGATATCGAGACCTGTTCGCGATGAGCCGGTCGCGCCCGTGAGGGTGCGGATCAGGCCTTCGCCCTGACCGAGAGTCGGAAGGGCGCACGGCGACGCGTCATCGCGGCTGCCACGCGGCCAGAGGGCGCCTATGTATCGGGCGAGGCAACGCCAGCCATCGAACCGGGCTGGTCTCCACTGAGGTTTGCCGATCCTCGCGCCCGCTGAGACGACGTCGCCATGACTCTATCGACTTCGACCAGCGCAGTCGTGATCGGCGCGTCCGGCGGCATCGGCCGAGCCCTTGTCTCCGGACTGGCCGCGGGCGGAGCCTATGCTCCGATCTTCGCCCTCTCGCGCTCGCAGCCCTCGTTCCCGCACGGCATCCGCAGCCACGCGATCGACCTCGTCGACGAGGCGTCGATCGCTGCGGCCGCGGCCGCGGTCGCGGAGGCCGGACCGGTCGGTCTTGTCATTGTCGCGACCGGCATCCTCCATCAGGACGGCGTCGCGCCCGAGAAGGCGCTGAAGGCGCTCGATCCCGGCGCGATGGCTGCCGTGTTCTCCATCAACACGATCGGCCCCGCCCTCGTCGCCAAGCATTTCGTCCCGCTGCTGGCACGAGAGGGACGTTGCGTGTTCGCAGCGCTGTCGGCGCGGGTCGGATCGATCGAGGATAATCGCTCGGGCGGATGGTACGCCTACCGCGCCTCGAAGGCGGCTCTGAACCAAGTGCTGCGGACCCTATCGATCGAGGTGGCCCGCAGCCGCCCGCACGCGATCGTCGTCGGCCTCCATCCGGGCACGGTCGCTTCCAACCTGTCGCGGCCCTTCCGCCCAGATCCGGGTGCCCCCGGCGTCTTTCGACCCGACGAGAGCGCCGCTCATCTTCTGCGCGTGCTCGGCGCGCTCGACGTGATGGACACCGGAAGCGTCTTCGCGTGGGACG
Source organism: Methylobacterium sp. A52T (assembly GCF_053346095.1). NCBI lineage: Bacteria > Pseudomonadati > Pseudomonadota > Alphaproteobacteria > Hyphomicrobiales > Methylobacteriaceae > Methylobacterium > Methylobacterium sp. A52T. The sequence goes on from NZ_JBKFBI010000017.1 coordinate 63,813, forward strand.
GCGCGCGCGTCCCAGCCTAGAGCGTTTTCGGTTTGCGCTGAATCGGCCAGTTGGGGTTCACGTCGGGCTGTTGGGCTGATTCATTGCGCGCTCCAGATGAGGAGCAGACCATGGGCCGACCCTACAGCCAGGATCTGCGTGAG
>NZ_JBKFBI010000170.1:0-11181 GCF_053346095.1 Methylobacterium sp. A52T
AGTGCGCCGGGACGGCCGGGCCCCCCCCCCCGCCGGGCCCGCCGGGCGGGAGACGGCCGGGCACCCGACTGTCCCGCGGTGCCGCCGCACAAGGTCGTTCCGCATCGGCTCAGGCGGCTCTCGGTTCAGACGGCGCGCTCCGTCATCACGAGCGCAGCGAAGTGACCCAGGGTCGCGCCATCGCGCAGAGCGGGGCGCTCCTGGATCGCTTCGCTTCGCTCCGCTCGCGAGGACGGCGGAACCGGTCGATGACCCCGAAACCGCATCGAACGCGAAGCACCCCCGCTTCCAGTCGGGACAGGGATGTTTCGCGTGATCGCGTGCCAGTCAGGCGTGGCGCGGGCTGAAGGTCCCGCCCGGCCTCGGGCGGCTCAGCCGGCGTCGCTGGCGCCCGCGCCAGCGAGTTGCGGATCCCGGGTCGCGGGACGCACCGGGCTGTCGGCCGCCGGCGCCGCGCCGTGCAGCGCCCGCCGCACGTAGCCGTCGACCCGGTCGCCCTGCTCCGGCAGGGCGGCCTCGAGATGCGCGATCATCTTGGGCGTCCAGAAGGCCTTGATGTGCTTCTGGATCCCGGCGACCGCCTCCTCCTCCGGGTAAGACCGGAAGAAGGTGGCGATCTGGTTGGCCATGCGGACGAGCTTGTCCGCCTGCGTCACGGCGCTCATCGGGTACTCTTACTCTGCCGCGTCGAGGGTCTGGGCGATCCGGGTCAGGGAGAAGTCCTCCTCGTAGAACTTCGCCTGCCAGTCGGAGGGCCGGTTGGTCCGCCGGACCTGCACCGCCGTCACCTTGTACTCGGGGCAGTTGGTCGCCCAGTCCGAGTAGTCGGTGGTGATGACGTTGGCGCCGGTCTTGGCGTGGTGGAACGTGGTGTAGACCACGCCGGGCTGCATCCGCTCGGAGACCTTGGCCTTCAGGGCGATGTCGCCCGAGCGGCTCTCCAGGGCGACGAGGTCGCCGTCGACGATGCCGCGCAGCTCCGCGTCGAACGGGTGGATCTCCAGCACGTCCTCCTCGTGCCAGCGCGAGTTCTCGGTGCGCCTTGTCTGCGCGCCGACATTGTACTGGGACAGGATCCGGCCCGTGGTCAGGATCAGCGGGAACTTCGCCCCCGTCCGCTCCTCGGTGGCCACGAACTCGGTGATCATGAACCGGCCCTTGCCGCGGACGAACCGGTCCACGTGCATCATCGGCGTGCCGAGCGGCGCCTTCTCGTTGCAGGGCCACTGCACCGAGCCGAGCTCGTCGAGCTTGGCGTAGGACACGCCGGTGAAGCTCGGGGTGAGCGAGGCGATCTCGTCCATGATCTCGGACGGGTGGTTGTAGTTCATCGGGTAGCCGAGCGCGTTGGAGAGCAGCACCGTGCCCTCCCAGTCGCCGTAGCCGCCCATCGGGGCCATGACCTTGCGGACCCGCGAGATGCGGCGCTCGGCGTTGGTGAAGGTCCCGTCCTTCTCGAGGAACGAGGCGCCCGGCAGGAAGACGTGGGCGTACTTGGCGGTCTCGTTCAGGAACAGGTCCTGGACGACGATGCACTCCATCGCCATCAGGCCCGAGGTCACGTGGTGCGTGTCCGGGTCCGACTGGGCGATGTCCTCGCCCTGGATGTACATGCCCTTGAACGTGCCCTCGACGGCCTCGTCCAGCATGTTGGTGATGCGCAGGCCCGGCGCGTTGTCGAGCTTGGCGCCCCAGAGAGCCTCGAAGCTCTCGCGGGTCGCGTCGTCCGAGACGTGGCGGTAGCCCGTGAGCTCGTGCGGGAACGAGCCCATGTCGCAGGAGCCCTGCACGTTGTTCTGGCCGCGCAGCGGGTTCACGCCGGCGCCGAGCTTGCCGATGTTGCCGGTGGCCATGGCGATGTTGGCCATGCCCATCACCATGGTCGAGCCCTGGCTGTGCTCGGTGACGCCGAGCCCGTAGTAGATGCCGGCCGCGCCGCCCTTGGCGTAGAGCCGGGCCGCGCCGCGGACCTGCTCGGGGTCGAGGCCGGTGAAGGGCTGCTGCGCCTCCGGGGAGTGGCGCTCGTCGGCGATGAACCGGGCCCAGGACTCGAACTCGGCGAGGTCACAGCGCTCGCGGACATAGGCCTCGTCGATCAGCCCCTCGGTGACGATCACGTGCGCCAGCGAGTTGATGAAGGCGACGTTGGAGCCGGGCTTCAGCGGCAGGTGATAGTCGGCCTTGATGTGGGGCGACTTCACGAGGTCGATCTTGCGCGGATCGGCGACGATCAGCTTGGCGCCCTCGCGCAGCCGCTTCTTCATGCGCGAGCCGAAGACCGGGTGGCCGTCGGTCGGGTTGGCGCCGATCACCAGGATCACGTCGGACTTCTCGACCGACTTGAAGTCCTGGGTGCCGGCCGAGGTGCCGAGCGTCGACATCAGGCCGTAGCCGGTCGGCGAGTGGCAGACGCGGGCGCAGGTGTCGACGTTGTTGTTGCCGAAGGCGGCGCGCACGAGCTTCTGGACGAGGTAGGCCTCCTCGTTGGTGCAGCGCGACGAGGTGATGCCACCGACCGAGTCCTTGCCGTACTTGGCCTGGATCCGCTTGAACTCGGAGGCGGCCCGATCGATGGCCTCCTCCCAGGACACCTCGCGCCACGGATCCGTGATCTTCTCGCGGATCATCGGCTTCGTGATGCGGTCCTTGTGGGTGGCGTAGCCGTAGGCGAAGCGGCCCTTCACGCAGCTATGGCCCTCGTTGGCCTTGCCGCCCTTGTACGGGACCATGCGGACGACGCGCTCGCCCTGCATCTCGGCCTTGAACGAGCAGCCGACGCCGCAATACGCGCAGGTCGTCACCTCCGCGTGCTCGGGCTGGCCGTACTCGTGGATGGACTTCTCCTGAAGGGTCGCGGTCGGGCAAGCCTGGACGCAGGCGCCGCAGGACACGCACTCGGACTCGAAGAAGTTGGTCGGGCCGGCCGCCACGCGGCTGTCGAAGCCTCTCCCTGCGATGGTCAGCGCGAAGGTGCCCTGCACCTCCTCGCAGGCGCGGACGCAGCGGTTGCAGACGATGCACTTCGACGGGTCGTAGGTGAAGTACGGGTTCGACTCGTCCTTCGGCAGGTACTTCTCGGAGCTCGGCCGGACGTGGTTGTCGCCCTCGTAGCCGTAGCGCACGTCGCGCAGGCCGACGACGCCCGCCTGGGTCTGCAACTCGCAGTCGCCGTTGGCCGCGCAGGTCAGGCAGTCGAGCGGGTGATCGGAGATGTAGAGCTCCATCACGCCCTTGCGGAGCTTGGCGAGCTTCTCGTTCTGCGTGTGCACCACCATGCCGTTCTCGGCCGGGGTCGTGCAGGAGGCCGGGGTGCCGCGCCGGCCCTCGATCTCCACGAGGCAGAGGCGGCAGGAGCCGAACGGCTCCAGCGAATCGGTGGCGCAGAGCTTCGGGATCTGCGTCCCGGCCTGCATCGCCGCCGCCATCACCGAGGTGCCGGCCGGCACCGTCACCGACATGCCGTCGATCGTCAGCGTCACCGTCTGCTCGCTGACGCGGATCGGCGTGCCGTAGTCGATCTCCTTGATCAGGCCCATCGACGTCTCCTCACTCGGCCGCGGCCGGCAGATCGCCGGCGCGCCTGAAATCCTCGGGGAAGTGCGTGATCGCGCTCATGACGGGCATCGGGGTGAGCCCGCCCATGGCGCAGAGCGACCCGTCGGTCATGACCTCGCAGAGGTCCTCGACCAGCTTCAGGTTCGCCTCCGGCCGGATGCCGGCGATCACCTTGTCCATGGTCTCGACGCCGCGGGTCGCGCCGATGCGGCAGGGGGTGCACTTGCCGCACGACTCGGTGGCGCAGAACTCGAAGGCGAAGCGGGCCTGGCTCGCCATGTCGACGGTGTCGTCGAACACCACGATGCCGCCGTGGCCGACGAGGCCCTTGTTGGCCGCCATCGCCTCGTAGTCGAGGGGCGTGTCGAGGAGATGGTCGGGGAAGTAGGCCCCGAGGGGCCCGCCGACCTGCACGGCCCGGACCGGCCTCCCTGAGCGGGTGCCGCCGCCGAAATCCTCGATCACCTGCCGGAGGGTGATGCCGAAGGCCATCTCGATCAGGCCGCCGTGCTTGACGTTGCCGGCGAGCTGGATCGGCAGGGTGCCGAGCGACCGCCCCATGCCGTAATCGGCGTAGGCCTTGGCCCCGTTCTCCAGGATCCACGGCACGGCCGTGAAGGTCATGACGTTGTTGACCAGCGTCGGCTTGCCGAGGAAGCCCTTGAGCGCCGGGATCGGCGGCTTCGCCCGCACGATGCCGCGCTTGCCCTCCAGGCTCTCCAGGAGCGAGGTCTCCTCGCCGCAGATGTAGGCGCCGGCGCCGAGGCGCACTTCCAGGTGGAAGGTCTTGCCCGAGCCGAGGATGTTCTCGCCGAGCACGCCCGCCGTCACGCCGTTGGCGATCGCCTCCTTCAAGGTGGCGAAGGCCTGCGGGTACTCGGAGCGCAGGTAGATGTAGCCGCGGGTGGCGCCGGTCGCGACGCCCGCGATGGTCATGCCCTCGATGAGGTTGAAGGGGTCGCCCTCCATCATCATCCGGTCGGCGAAGGTGCCGGAATCGCCCTCGTCGGCGTTGCAGACCACGTATTTCTGGTCCGCCTTGGCGAGCATCACGGTGTTCCACTTGATGCCGGCCGGGAAGCCGGCACCGCCCCGGCCGCGCAGGCCGGACTCGCGCACCGCCGCCACGATGCCCTCGGCATCGAGCTTCAGGGCGGCCTCCAGGCCGCGATAGCCGCCATGGGCCCGGTAATCGTCCACGGAGACCGGGTCGACCACGCCGCAGCGGTGGAAGGTCAGGCGCTGCTGCCGGGCGAGGTAGGGGATCTTCTCCGGATCGCCGAGGCGCAGGGCGTGGTCGCCGCCCGCGGTCAGGCCGGCATCCAGCAGGGCATCGACGTCCTTGACCGTCACCGGCCCGTAGGCGACCCGCCCCTCGGGGGTGCCGACCTCGACCATCGGCTCCAGCCAGAACAGGCCGCGGGAGCCGGTCCGGACGATGGTGACGTCCAGGCCGCGGCGCTCGGCGCCGGCGAAGAGGGCGCGGGCGACCTTGTTGGCGCCGAGGCCGAGGGCGACGGCGTCGCGCGGAACGTAGAGCGTGACGCTCACTGGCGCACCTCCGTCAGGGCAGCTTCGAGGGCGTCGGCGGTCAGGTGCGCGACGGGCTCACCGTCCACCAGCGCGGCGGGGCCGTTGGCGCAGAGGCCGAGGCAGTAGACCGGCTCGACCGTGGCGCTGCCGTCGGCGGTGGTCTCGTGCCAGCCGCAGCCGAGGCGGCCCAGGATCTCGCGGTGGAGCTTGTCCGAACCCATGGCCTGGCAGGCCTCGGCCCGGCACAGCTTCACCTCGTGGCGGCCGGCGGGGTGCGCCCGGAAGTCGTGGTAGAAGGTGATGCAGCCGTGGACCTCGGCGCGCGACAGGTTCAGCGCGTCCGCGATCAGCGGCACGGCGCCGGAATCCACGTAGCCGAAGGTTTCCTGCAGCGCGTGCAGGATCGGCAGCGTGGCCCCTTCGAGATGGGTGTGCTCGGCGATGATCCCGGATGCGCGCTCCGCGCTCCAGGGCTCGTGACGCGCCATGGTTTCCAGCCCAGTCTGTTCCTGTTCTAATGCGAAGAGGAACAGAAATGCCGAATGGCATCAATCGCGCTGTCCGGTCGGGCGACAAAGGACGTTTGTCGAGCTGTAACGCGCAGGCCGGGCGAGCGGAGACAGTTCGTTAACCTGTTGCTACAGCGCGGTTTTTCAGATCCTATCCGCGGTCAGAATTTGTCGCGTGCGTCGCAACATAAATTTGTGCCATGCAAGAAACTGCATCCTGTCACGTCGGGTCCGGAACGTCCGCTCAGAGCCCTCCGTCCTTGCGAGCGGAGCGAAGCAACCCAGTCGCGCCACGCTTGCCGAGGTCGCGCTGCCCTGGATTGCTTCGCTCCGCTCGCAAGGACGGCGGCGGGCTCCGAGACCGGAGCCTCGGCCGCCTCAGAACTCCATCTCGAGTTCCTCGATCTCGTCCGGCTCGTCGGCGGCGGCCTCCGCCCACTCGACCATCAGGGGCCAGTGCAGGATCGTGTCGCGGTAGGCGGCGGCGCGGGGCGGCACCGCGACGTCGTAGGTGCGGAAGCGGGTGCAGACCGGGGCGAACATCGCGTCGGCGAGGCACGGCCGCGCGCCGAACAGGTACGGCCCCTCGTAGCGGTCCAGGCAATCGTCGAAGATCGTGACGATGCGCTCGATGTCGGCCTTCGCACCGTTGAACACGCGGAAATCGGGATGGAAGGCGCGCAGGTTCATCGGCAGCGCCGAGCGCAGATTGACGAAGCCGGAATGCATCTCCCCCGAGATCGACCGGCAATGGGCGCGCTCCGCCACGTTGCCGGGCAGGAACCCGGCCTCCGGGAAGGTCTCGGCGAGATACTCGGCGATCGCCAGGGTGTCCCAGACGACCACGTCGCCGTGGCGCAGGCGGGGCACCAGGAACGAGGGCGACAGGTGCAGCAGCTCCGCCCGGGTGGTGGCGTCGGTGCCGGACAGGACCTCGGTCCGGAAGTCGAGCCCGGCCATCCGGCAGATCAGCCAGCCCCGCAGGGACCACGAGGAGTAGTTGCGGCTCGAGATGGTGAGCGTAGCGGCCGTCATCGTCCTGCCCCGGGCGCGTCGCCGATCGTGCGGTCTGCGAGGCCCGATCCAAGACTCGTGCCGAACGGGGCGGGCGAATCGCTTCCGGCGGCGATTCTACTCCCGTCGCAGCAGCGCCGCGACCTCCGCCTGCTCGGCGGCCGACAGGTTCCGGGCCGGCGCGGGCGGGCGGCGGCGGGCGAGGCGCCAGATGCCGAGCCCGCCGAGCAGCACCGCGAGCACCGGGGTCAGCCACAGCAGCAGGGTGTGCAGCGCGAAGACCGGGCGCAGCAGCACGAACTCGCCGTAGCGGGCCACGACGTAGTCGAGCACCGCCGTGTCGCTGTCGCCCTTCTCCAGCCGCTCGCGGACGATCAGGCGCAGGTCCTTGGCGAGCGGCGCGTCGGAATCGTCGATCGACTGGTTCTGGCAGACGAGGCAGCGCAGTTCGGCCGAGATCTCCCGGGCGCGGTGCTCCAGGGCGGGATCCTTCAGCACCTCGTCGGGCTGCACCGCCAGGGCCGGCAGAGACGCCAGCAGGGCGAGCGCGGCCAGCGCCGGGCGGAGCGAACGGCGCGCCATCACTCGGCCGGCACCGCGACCGGGAGCGGCCGCGCCTTCGCCTTGGCGGGGACGCCCACGCGCATCCGCCGGTCCGTGAGCGACAGGCCGCCGCCCAGCGCCATCACCACCGCCCCGAGCCAGATCAGCAGGACCAGCGGCTTGTAGTAGAGGCGCAGGCCGACGCCGCCGTCCTGCCCGATCTCCCCGAGGCTCGCGTAGACCTGGCTGACACCGTTGGTCAGCAGCCCCGATTCCGTCACCGCCATCTTGCGGCTCGGGTAGAAGCGCTTGCCGGTCTCGACCTTCCCGACCTCGTCGCCCCCGCGGGTGCGGATCGTCAGGTAGGCGGCGGCCTCCTCGTAGTTCGGTCCCTTGCGCGGCGCGACCCGGTCCAGGGTGGCCACGTAGGGCCCCGTCGCCAGGCTCTCCCCGGGCTTGAGGGTCGCCAGCCCCTCGGTGGCCCAGCCCTGCGCGGCGATGCCCAGCACGACCACGCCGACACCGGCATGGGCGATGGCGGTGCCCCAGGCCGAGCGCGGCAGGCCGACGGCGCGGCGGCCGATCTGTCCGAGGGACCGGGCGCGGCTCGCCCCGTAGCCGCGGGCGCGGGTGACGATCTCCAGGGCGGACCCGATCAGCAGGTACGCGCCGAGGCCGATCCCGACCGGCGCCAGGACCGGGCCGCCCCAGGTCAGCGCCAGCACCGCGAAGCCGACCACCAGGGCGACCGCCAGCGCGGCGAACAGGCGCTGGGCGGCGGCGAGCACGTCGCCGCGCTTCCAGGCCAGCGCCTGCCCCATGGGCACGATCAGCAGCAGCGGGATCGCCAGCGGCACGAAGGTGGAATTGAAGAAGGGCGGGCCGACCGTGATCTTCTCGCCCGTCAGCATCTCGAGCACCAGCGGGTAGAGCGTACCGACCAGCACGGTGGCGCAGGCCGCCACCAGGAACAGGTTGTTGAGGACGAGCGAGCCCTCACGGGAGATCGGCGCGAACAAGCCCCCCTGCCGCAGCAGCGGCGCCCGCCACGCGAACAGCGTCAGCGAGCCGCCGATGAACAGGATCAGGATCGCCAGGATGAAGACGCCGCGGGTCGGGTCGGTGGCGAAGGAATGCACCGAGGTGATCACGCCCGAGCGGACCAAGAAGGTGCCGATCAGCGACAGCGAGAAGGTCAGGATGGCGAGCAGCACCGTCCAGACCTTCAGGGCGTCGCGCTTCTCCATCACCACGGTGGAGTGCAGCAGCGCCGTGCCGGCGATCCACGGCATCAGGGAGGCGTTCTCCACCGGGTCCCAGAACCACCAGCCGCCCCAGCCCAGCTCGTAATAGGCCCAGTAGGAGCCCATCGCGATCCCGAGCGTCAGGAAGCACCACGCGGCCAGCGTCCAGGGCCGCACCGCCCGGGCCCAGACGGCGTCGATCCGCCCGTCGATCAGCGCGGCCACCGCGAAGGCGAAGCTGATCGAGAAGCCGACATAGCCGACGTAGAGAAGCGGCGGGTGGACCGCGAGACCCGGATCCTGCAGCAGCGGGTTGAGGTCGTTGCCCTCGAGCGGTGCCGGGATCACCCGGGTGAACGGGTTCGAGGTCGTGATGATGAACAGCACGAACACGAAGGTGATCAGCCCCTGCACGGCCAGCGTGTTGGCCCGCAGCCGCGGCGGCACCGAGTTCTTGGCCGCCGCCACGCAGGCGCCGAACAGGGTGAGGATCAGGACCCAGAGGAGCATCGAGCCCTCGTGGTTCCCCCAGACGCCGGAGATCTTGTAGATCAGCGGCTTCTGCGTGTGCGAGTTCTCGACGACGTTCTGGACCGAGAAGTCCGAGGTGACGTGCGCGTAGGTGAGCGCCGCGAAGGCGAAGAGCACGCAGGCGAAGGCGCCGAGCGCCGCCTGCGAGGCGGTCTGGCGCAGGGCCGGATCGCCCGAGCGGGCGGCCCAGATCGGCATCACCACCTGGACGAGGGAGATCGCCAGCGCGAGCGCGAGGGCGAAGTGGCCGGTCTCGACGATCATGCGGGTTCCCTCACCGCTCGCTGCGGGGACCGAGGGTGCTGTCCGCCGCCGCGGTGGCGGGCTTCGGCGCCGGGCCGCCCTTGTTCGGGCCGCCCTCCTGCCAGCGCCCCTGCGCCTTCAGCGCGTCGGCCACCTCGCGGGGCATGTAGGATTCGTCGTGCTTGGCCAGCACCGTGTCGGCGCGGAACTGCCCGCCCGGCTCCAGCACGCCCTCGGCGACCACGCCCTGACCTTCCCGGAACAGGTCCGGCAGCAGCCCCTTGTAGTGGACCTCGACGGTCTCGTTCGTGTCGGTGACGGCGAAGTCGACCGTCTGGTCGGGGCCGCGCCTGAGCGAGCCGTCCTTCACCAGCCCGCCGAGCCGCAGCCGCGTGCCCGGGGCGATGGCCTGCTTGGCGATGTCGGTGGGCGAGCGGAAGAACACGATCGAGCCGCTCATGGCGTACAGCATCAGCCCCACGGCGAGCGCCAGGACGCTGCCGCAGGCGGCGATGAGGATCAGGCGGCGTTTCTTACGCGTCACGATACTTCCACCCCGCGGTCCGGCGCGCGGAGACCCGCGTCGACCGGAACCGTTCTCATTCTAGTCTTGAGGGTGTCGGCTCCAGGCGCCCGCGGGTCAAGGGCGGGCGTCGGGACCGATTGTCGTACGGGCCGCTCCGCGGAGGCGGGCTCGCGATTTCGTGGTGCCGGGGAACGGGCGCGCCAAGGGTTCGGCGCGCCAGGGATTCGGTGCGTCAGGGGTTCGGCTTGGCAGGAAGCTCCAGCTCCCGGGCGAGACCGTCGAGCCGCGCCACCGCCTCGCTGTTGGCGGCCAGCGCCATCCGGGCGCGGTCGAGGGCCTTCACCGCCTGATCGCGCTCGCCCAGCGCGCTGTAGGAGCGCACGAGCCGCATCCACTCGTCCGGCGTGCCGCCCCGCGCGGCGAGGCGCCGGTCGAGTCCCTCGACCATCCCGCGAATCGCCGCCTGCTGCTCCGCCTGCGGCATGGCGCGCACGGCCGCCATCGCGGCCTCCTTCTCGGTCTGGGCGCCCGGTCCCGTCCGGCCCGATTCGGCCGGCGCGGGCGCCGCGCCCTCGGCGCCGAGACCCACCGCGCGGGCGCCCTGCTCGACCTGGGCGAGACCCTGCGGGTCGCCCGCGAGGGCCGTGCGCGCCCGGGCCAGGGCGTCGGTCGCCTGCGCGCGCTCGCTGAGGACCATCCGGGACCGGACGAGCCGCAGCCACTCGTCGGGGGTGCCGCCGCCGTTCTTGAGGCGGGCGTCGAGCCCGTCGACCATGCCGCGAATCGCCGCCTGCTGCTCGGCCGGGATCTCGGGGGCGGCCTGGGGCGTCGCGGGCGGGGGCGGCTCGCCCTTGAGGCGGGCGAGGCTCTGCTTGACGATCCCGAGCCACGGGGCGTTCGGCGGGCTGCTGGCCTCGAGCTCGGTGAGCTGGCGGATCGCCTCGCCGGTGTCGCCGGCCTGCTCGGCCGCGCGGGCGAGGTAGAAGCGGGGCTTCGGCGCGTTCGGCTCCTTGGCCTGCGCCTTCTCGAACAGCGCCCGGGCCTCGGGCGAGACGGTGCCGTCGCCGGCCGCCGTGAGGGCCTCGCCCTGGTCGGCCAGGAGGTCGGCGGTCTCGCCCTTGATCCGCGCGATGTTGGCGTATGCGCGGGCGGCATCGTCGAACCGGCCGGTGCGCATGTAGACCGGGGCGAGCACGGCCCAGCCGCGGGCATCGTTCGGGTCCCGGGCGAGGCGCGCCTCGATCTGCCCGACCGCCTTCATCAGCTCGTCGGCGCCGCCGCGGGCGGCCTGCCGGTCGGCCTCGGTCTGCGCCGGCACCTCGGGCGAGCCGTAGAGCCCGTAGGCGATCAGCGCCACGAGCGGGATGGTGGAGAGCGCGAAGGCCGAGGCGGCGCGCCGGCGGCGCAGGCGCGGCTCGGCCGGGCGCGCGGCCTCGGCGATGCCGGCATCCTCGGCCTCGCGCTGCGCCTCGCGGCTCGACCG
>NZ_JBKFBI010000171.1:0-11175 GCF_053346095.1 Methylobacterium sp. A52T
CGCCGCGGCCGCCGACCGCGGAGCCGGGCGACCGCGCCGCGGAGGAGGGGGTCGCCACGACGCCGGAGGCCGACGCCGCGCCGGGCGGAGACCTCGCCCCCGGCGACGCGCCGGCCGAGCCGCTTCAGTAGCGGCGGACGAGGCTGACGAGGCGGCCCTGGATCCGGACCCGGTCGGGCCCGAGCACGCGGGTCTCGTAGGCCGGGTTGGCGGCCTCGAGGGCGATCGACGAGCCGCGGCGACGCAGGCGCTTGAGCGTCGCCTCCTCGTCGTCGATCAGCGCCACGATGATGTCGCCGGTATTGGCCGTCTCCTGCTTGCGGATGACCACGAGGTCGCCGTCCAGGATGCCCGCCTCGACCATCGAGTCGCCGCGCACCTCGAGGGCGTAGTGCTCGCCGCCGGCCACGAAGTCCGGCGACAGGGTGATGGCGTGGCTCTGGTTCTGGATCGCCGAGACGGGCGTACCGGCCGCGATCCGGCCCATGACCGGGATCGAGATTGCGCGGCCGGACTCGTCGATCATCCGCGTGCTCGCCGGGGCCGGCGGCGACTTGGACTTGCCGCCCTCGACCACGCTCGGCGTGAAGCGGCGCGGCTCGGCGGGGGCCTGGGTCGCCGGGGCGGCCTGGGTCAGGCTCTCGGGGATGCGGATCACCTCGATGGCGCGCGCCCGATTCGGGAGGCGCCGGAGGAAGCCGCGCTCCTCAAGGGCCGTGATCAGCCGGTGGATGCCGGATTTCGACTTGAGATCGAGGGCATCCTTCATCTCGTCGAACGACGGCGGGACACCGCATTCCTGCATCCGGCTCTGGATGAATCGCAGGAGGTCCAGCTGCTTGCGCGTGAGCATCGACGGGGGACTCGCGGCTTGGCGGACCGCCACGTGACGGTCTCCGAAACAAATCACGAACAGGTTAAACGTTCCGCAAGTGTTCCGCAAGAGCGGCACCGCTCGGCCCGGCGCCCCGCCGCGCGCCCAAGGGAGAAGGTCGAGAAACGCATTGACGGCGCAAGCGGAGCCGTTTCAATGCATCGCGGCGCCCGACCGGGAAGGCGGCGGATCCGGGGCGCGGGCTGGGACCCTCTTGGAATGACGAGGATGCGACGACCCGCAGCTCTGCTGCCCCTCGGCCTCGCCGCCCTCGGCCTTGCCGGCTGCACCACCGGGTTCTCCTACATCTCGCGGAACTACGTGGCGCTCACCCCCCAGGTCGTCACGATCGGCTGCAAGGAGCCCTACGAGGTCTACGACAACCGGCAGCTGCGCCGGATGCTGATCGTGTCCAACGCCCTGCGCGAGTATACCGGCTGCAACCTGAGCGAGGTCCGGATCGATCCTGAACCGGGCGCCACCCGGGTGAACCGCTTCCGCACCGCCGCCCGGGCCTATCTCGACGAGACCGTGCGCGAGGATTGCCGGATCACCGGCGAGACCGTGTTCGATCCGCTGAAGACCGAGTTCGCCTACGCCTGCGACGCGCCGATCGAGAAGCGCGGCACCGTGGTCCCCCGCCTGCCGGGCCGCAATCCGGGCCTCGGCGTGCGCTGACCGGCCGGCGGCGCGCCCTCAGGCGCCCGGCTTCGGGAAGGTCCGCTCCGCGGCGTCGCCGGCGGCGGCCAGCAGGGCGCGGGCGAAGGCCCGGGCCTCCGTCCGGTCGAGCACGATCGCGGCGGTGACCGGTGCGCCGCCGAGGTCGGCGAGGGCGAGTTCCAGGCGCACCCCGTCGGGCACGGCGCTCGCCTGAAGGCTCCAGCCGGAGCCCCGGTCCGTGCTCTCCGCCATCGTGTTCCTCCCGCATGCCCGGGACGGCGCCGCGCGCCCACCGGAACGGCCAGGCCCGGGACCGTTCCCGGAGCCGCGCTCCGATCTTCCCTGCCTCGCCTGTCCGCGTTCCTCAAGGCCACAGGCCGCGCAGGAGCGGAGATGCGCGCCGTCGCGGATGCCGGCGGCCGCATCGCGGCGACCCGGGGTGACACCGGGCGGCACGGGGCTGCGCCCGCGCCGCGGCGCGGGCGAGGGCTGGGGCGGCCGGGATGGGGCCGGGATGGGACCACCTTCGGGGCGATTGACGCGCGGCCGCCGATGATGTCTCCCGCGGGCTCCGATCAGGTGGAGTTCGAACATGCAAGAGATCTGGTTCCGCACCGGCGAGGCCACGGTGCTGGCGGCCGAGGGCCAGTACACCGACGCCATGCCGGAGGTGCTGATCGGCTCGGTGCGCGGCCCGGTGGGTCAGGCCTTCGCGTCGATGATGGGGCAGGTCCAGGGCCACACGCGGATGTTCGTGGTGCGCGACCTCAACCAGCTCGTGCGCCCGGCCACGATGATGACCACCAAGGTCACGATCCACACGGCCGAGTATGCCGAGCTCCTCGGCGGCGTGGTCCAGGCCGCCACCGGCGACGCGATCGTGGACTGCATAATCGAGGGCATCCTGCCGAAGGACGGGCTCGACGAGCTGTGCATGATCATCATGATCTGGCTCGATCAGCGCTGCGCCGAGGACGACAACCTCGACCAGAAGGACCTCTACCGGACCAACTACGAGGCCACGAAGCTCGCCATCGCCCGCGCCCTCAAGGGCGAGCCGACGGTCGACGAGCTGATCGCCAACCGGAAGACCGTGAAGCACTACGCGCTCGACGGCGTGATCGAGTACTGATCAGGGCCGCACCGCGGGCGTGCGGGCGTAGAGATCGGCCACGGCGCAATCGATACCGAAGCCGGGGAGGACCAGACGGTCACCCCCGGACAGGCGGGTGCGTGTCCAGATCTCACCGCTGCGCGTCGAGAGGGCCAGCGCGCAGCTCTTCTGCTCGATCAGGAGCACGGCCTGACACAGCGGCAACGCCTCGTAACCCGCGCGCTTGACGTCGATCTTCCTCCGGTGCGTGCCGGGCAGCTTCCGGTGATCGCTCGGCGAGAGGATCTCAGCGGCGAGGTAACAGCCCTCGACCACACTCTGGTCGGGCTCGATGCTCGCCGCATCGATGACCGCGACATCCGGGACGTATGTATGTCCCGTGATGAACGGCCTGAGGTCGATAGCGGGATCGTGGATGGCGATCCACGATGAGCCGGACCGCTCCAGAGCCTCGTTCAGAAGGCGCAGGAGATTCACGACCACGACCTGATGGAAGAGGCTCGGCCGAGCCTGCATCACGATGTGGCCCTCGATGAGCTCCCACTTCTCCTCATCGGGGCGCGTCTCGATGAAGTCCCGGAATCCCCCATGGGGATCGGTCTCGTGGAGGGGCAGGGTCTCGAGAGTCGTCATGGGCAGCCAGGGCCGAGTCGACGGAGATCGAGGATTCCGCCGACGCTTCGCCCGGTCAAGAGCGCCTCAGCCCGGCGGGATGCGCCCCACCGAGCAGAGGGTCCGCATCGCGCTGCTGCCCGGGTCGGTGTAGCAGGACGCCGACCAGCCGTTCTGCTGGATGAACGACTTGCGCCGCTCCGCCAGCGCGGTCCGGTAGGCGGTGGCGATGATCGGCTCGACGGTCGCGGCCGGTTGGCCGACGAGGATCTCGGAGGCCACCGACAGGTCGCGGAAGAAGGTCGCCGAGGGGCTCGGCTCGGCGGAGGTCGCCTGCACGATCGGCTCGGCCCGGCAGGTGACGTCGAACTTGATCGGGCCGGCCACGCGGATGTCGATGCTGGGGCCGGCGCGCTTGCCGACCCGGCCGCCGATCGCGTCGGCGATCTGGCGGGTGAGGTCGTCGCAGCTGTCGGCCCGGGCGGCCTCCGCCAGGAGGGGCAGGGCCGCGCAGGCGGCGAGGAGGAGGCGCGGGACGGCGAAGCTCGACATCGCCGCACTCTACGCGCGGCGCGGGGCCTGTCGAGGGGCGCGCCTCAGTGGAAATCCCGGCTGCGATACACGCGCCGGTCCGGGGGCACGCCGAAATCCGTGTTCTCGGGCGGCAGCTTCATGCCGGCCTCGCGCAGGTCGCGCAGGGCGGCGGTGAGGTCGCGAAACCCCTCCGCCACGAGGTGGACCACCCCGTCCGCCCGCTGGATCCGGCCGCGCACGGCGAGGAACCGCGCCTGCATGGCGATCCGGCGGTTCGCCTCGAACACGGTCTTCCAGACGATCACGTTGGCGATACCGGTCTCGTCCTCCAGCGTCAGGAAGACCACGCCCTTGGCGGTGCCGGGCCGTTGGCGGATCAGCACGAGCCCCGCCACCGTGACCCGCGCCCCCTGGGGCAGCGCCGGATCGAGATGGGCCCGGGCCGGGATCGCGCCGATCCGGGCGAGCCGCCCCCGGAAGAACGCGACCGGGTGCCCCTGGAGCGACAGGCCGGTGGCGGCGTAATCCTCGGCCACGGCCTCGGACGGGGCCAGGGGCTGAAGGTCCACCGCCGGCTCGTGCCGGAACAGGCCGTCATCGGCGTGCCAGGCGAAGAGCGGCAGGGGTGCGTCGAGGAGATGGGCGCGGCGCTCGCTCGCATCGGCCTTGGCGGCCTTGCGGGATGACGTCCCCTCCAGGGTGCGGA
The DNA here is from genome assembly GCF_053346095.1 of Methylobacterium sp. A52T. Taxonomy (NCBI): domain Bacteria; kingdom Pseudomonadati; phylum Pseudomonadota; class Alphaproteobacteria; order Hyphomicrobiales; family Methylobacteriaceae; genus Methylobacterium; species Methylobacterium sp. A52T. Next base: position 4,501 of record NZ_JBKFBI010000171.1, read on the forward strand.
CCATCCACAGGGCGGCGCGCCGGTCGAGGCCGAGCGAGCGGAACGCGTCCGCCTCGGCCAGCCGCTCCAGGGCGTTGCGGGGCAGGGCGAGGGACGCCTGCAGCCCCTCGATGCTGGCGTAGCCGTTGGCGCGCAGCCGCACGAGCCGGCGCATCGCGGCCTCGGGCAGGCCGCGCACCGCACGCAGGCCGATCCGCACGGCGTGGAGCGCCGGATTCCCGGCCGGCTCCAGGGTGCAGTCCCAGTCGCTGGCGTTGACGCAGACGCCCCGCACCTCGACCCCGTGGGCGCGGGCGTCGCGCACCAGCTGGGCCGGCTGGTAGAAGCCCATGGGCTGGGCGTTGAGGATCGCGGCCAGGAAGACGTCGGGGTGCCGGCACTTCATCCAGGCCGAGGCGTAGACGAGGAGCGCGAAGCTCGCCGCGTGGCTCTCCGGGAAGCCGTAGGTCGAGAAGCCGCGGATCTGCGCGAAGCAGCGCTCGGCGAAGTCCTGCGGGTAACCCCGGCGGGTCATGCCGCCGACGAACTTCTCCGCGAAGCCGCCGATCGAGCCGACATGGCGGAAGGTCGCCATCGCCCGGCGCAGCCCGTCGGCCTCGGCCGGGGTGAAGCCCGCCGCCGTGATGGCGATCTGCATGGCGTGCTCTTGGAAGAGCGGCACCCCGTAGGTCTTCTGCAGGACTTCCTTCAGCTCGTCCGCCGGGCCGTGATCCGGGTGCGGCGCGGGGTACTCGACCGGGTCGATCCCGGAGCGCCGCCGCAGGTAGGGATGGACCATGTCGCCCTGGATCGGGCCGGGGCGCACGATCGCGACCTGCACCACGAGGTCGTAGAACTCCCTGGGCTTCAGGCGCGGCAGCATCGACATCTGGGCCCGGCTCTCGACCTGGAACACGCCCACGGAATCGGCCTTGGCCAGCATCGCGTAGGTCGCGGAATCGTCCTGCGGCAGGTCGGCCAGCGTCTCGTAGAAGGTGCCGTGATCCTTCTCCAAAAAATCGAGGCCGCGCTTGAGGCAGGTCAGCATCCCGAGCGCCAGCACGTCGACCTTCATCAGGCCGATCGCGTCGATGTCGTCCTTGTCCCACTCGATGAAGGTGCGGTCCGCCATGGCGCCGTTGCCCACCGGCACGGTCTCGTCGAGGCGGCCCCGGGTCAGCACGAAGCCGCCGACATGCTGCGACAGGTGGCGGGGGAAGCCGATCAGCTGGTGTGCGAGGTCGAGCGCCTGCCGGATCGCCGGGTTCTCCGGGTCGAGACCGGCCTCGCGCACGTGCTGGTCCGGCATGCCGGTGCCCCAGGAGCCCCAGACCGTGTCGGCGATCGCCGCGGTCACGTCCTCGGTCAGGCCCAGGACCTTGCCGACCTCGCGGATCGCCATGCGGGGCCGGTAGTGGATCACCGTGGCGCAGAGGGCGGCGCGCTCCCGGCCGTAGCGGGCGTAGAGGTGCTGGATCACCTCCTCGCGGCGCTCGTGCTCGAAATCGACGTCGATGTCGGGCGGCTCTCCGCGGTTCTCCGAGATGAACCGGGCGAAGAGCAGCCGGTGCTTCGACGGGTCCACCGCGGTGATGCCGAGGCAGAAGCACACGGCGGAATTGGCCGCCGAGCCGCGGCCCTGGCACAGGATGCCCCGGCCGCGGGCGAACTCGACCACGTCGAACAGGGTCAGGAAGTAGCGGGCGTATTTCATCTTGGCGATGAGCCGCAGTTCGTCGCGGAGCGTCGCCGCGACTGCGTCCGGAACCTCGCCGCCGTAGCGCCAGCGCGCCCGCTCCCAGGTCTTCTCCTCCAGGTATTCCTGCGGCGTGCGCCCGGGGGGCACGGGCTCGTCGGGATACTCGTAATGCAGCTGCGACAGGTTGAACTCGCAGGCCTGCGCGATCTCGACGGTGCGGGCGAGCGCCTCCGGGTGGTCGGCGAACAGCCGCGCCATCTCGGCGGCGGGCTTCAGGTGGCGCTCGGCATTGGCCTCCAGCCGGTAGCCGGCGTCCTCGATCCGGCAGCCTTGGCGGATGCAGGTGACCACGTCCTGCAGCGGGCGTCGCTCGGGATGGTGGTAGAGCGCGTCCGAGACCGCGACCATCGGGGCGCCGGAGGCCGCGCCCAGCTCGGCGAGCAGCCCGAGGCGCCGCCGCTCGTCGCCGCGGCGCGTGTGGCTCGCCCCGAGGAAGGTCCGGCCCGGGGCGGCGGCGGCCAGCGCCTCCAGCCGCGCCCGGAATCCCTCCGGCAGGCGCCGGGCCGGCGGCATCGCGATGAACATCTGCCCCTCGGCGGCCTCCACCATCTCGGCGAAGGAGAAGCGGCACGCGCTCTTGCGGACGCGCCGGTTGCCCAGGGTGAGCAGCCGGCACAGGCGCCCCCAGGCACCCCGGTCCATCGGGTAGGTGACGGCCTCGAACCCCTCCTCGGTGACGAGGCGCACCCCCGGCAGGATCCGGATCGGTGTGCCTTCCTGGTCGAGCGCCAGCGCCGCCGCGTGGGCCCGCACCACGCCGGCCACGGTGTTGCGGTCGGCGATGCCGATGGCCGCGAGGCCGTAGGACGCCGCCTGCACGACGAAGTCCTGCGGATGGGAGGCGCCGTGCAGGAAGGAGAAGTTCGTGGTGACGGCGAGTTCGGCGTAGGCGGGGCCGCTCACGCGAAGAGCCCGTGGACGTACCACGCGGCCGGTCGGTCGGGGGCGTGCGGGCCGTCGCGGTAGAGCCAGAGCCGGTGCCCGGCCTCGCACTCGATGCGGTAGTAGTCGCGATCCGCGCCGGGTGCGCGCCACCATTCGGCAGCGATCCGCTCCGGCCCCTCGGCATGGGCGACCCGGTGGATCCGGGCGCGCCAGCGGAAGCGCCGGGGCGGCCCCTCCGGCACGGTCGAGAGCACGTCGAGGGCGGCCTCGCCGCGGGGGAAGATCACCAGGGGACGGGGCGGGAGGTGGTCGGGCCAGGGAGACGCGCCGGTGCGCGCCTTCCCTTCCTCCTCTGTGCGGGAAGGCTCACCCATCTCGGCCGGGCGGCGACCTTGGTGAAGGAGCGCGACCGGCCCCCTCTCCCGTGCGGGAGAGGGTTGGGGTGAGGGACAGGAAGACACAGAACTGCGCACGCCATCAACGCACGGATCGGACGTGCCTTTTCCGGGCAGCTCTCGACCCTCACCCTGTCCCTCTCCCACACGGGAGAGGGGACCTGCGAGCGATCCTGACGCCGTCTTGCCGGCCCTGATGAAGGAATCCATCATCCCCGCAGCGGCAGAGGGGGGAAGGAGACGCACCCGTCGCCGACCGACGCCTTGATCGGCTGACGATCCGGGCCCCTCTCCGGCAACCCAGACCCGGCCCCGATCGGCCCGCTCCGGGAGGTGGCTCGCCCGCGGCTCGAGCCGCAGGAGCGCCCGCCCGAGGCGCTGCGCCAGGGCGTCGGCCAGGAACCCGACCCCGTCGCCCGGGGCCGCCGCGCCGAGATCCGTCTGGCGGGCCGGCATGGGGCCGGTCACCGTCACGGCGAGCGCCACCGTCTCGAAGCCGAAGCCGGCGTCGAGGGCGGGGCCCAGCCGGTCGAGGCGCAGGGCGACGAGGGCCGCGACCCGCTCAGGATCGCGCTCGGGCCGGGACAGGCCGAGATCGATCACCCGCAGGGCGCCGTCGACCCGGTGCAGGCCGAGGCGCAGGGCGCAGGCGCCGAGCCCGTCCCGCTCCAGCCGCGGCGCGGTCTCCGCCATCAGGTCCCGGGCGGTCCGGACGATGTCCGACTGCCGCCCGATCGGGTCGAGGAAGCCGCGGGCGGCGGCGTAGGCGGCCGCCTCCGTCAGGGGCGCCAGCGGCTCGGGCCGGCGGCCCAGGGCCTGGTCGAGCCGCAGCAGCAGCGCCGCGCCGAAGCGGCGGGCGAGGGGCCCCCGGGGCAGGGCGTCGAGTTCGCCGATCCGGCGCAGGCCGAGCCGCTTCAGGCCCGCGACCGTGCCGGGATCGAGGCGCAGGGCGTCCACCGGGAGGGCGCGCAGGGCCTGCGAGGCCCCGCCCGGCGGCACCACGACCGGATCGGGCCCACCCTGCCGCGCCAGCGCGAAGGCGGCGCCGGGCGTGTCGGCCAGCGCGATCCCCGCCGGTACGCGGCTCCGCGCGAGCCGGGCGGCCAGGTCCGCGACGAGGTTCGCCTCGCCGCCGCGCAGGTGGCTCGCGCCGGCGACGTCGACGTAGAGCCCGTCCGCCGCCTCGCCCGGCCCGAACGGCGCCACGTGGGGCGCGTAGCCGCTCGCCCAGCGGCAGAGCCGCAGCAGGGCGTCCCGGTCGGCCTCCGGGTCGGCCGGGTAGACCTGGAGCGGCACGCCGATCCGCGCCCGGACCCGGCCGAGGGGCTCGCCGACCCGGAGGCCGAGGGCGCGGGCCTCCGGGTCGAGGGCCACGAGCCGCAGCCCGCCGGACCCCTCGGCCGCCACCGCGAGGGGGCCGCGCTCAGGCGCGAGACCGGCCCGCCGCAGCCGCGTCACCGGCCAGTGGCTCAGGCAGATGCAGACGACGCGCGGCATGGTCCCACTCCAGAAGCCAGTCCCCGCCCCGCCCGTTGCGGCAGCGCTCGAGCCGCGCCCGCCAGCGCGGCCTGTCCAGGGTCCCGAACCGGTCCCGCGCCGCCGGCGCGGCGGAGATCCGCCAGCGCGTGGCAGCCCCGTTGGGGAGACCGGCCGGCGCCGGCCGCAGGATCAGCAGCAGCGGCGGGGCCGGCCCTTCCGCGGCGAGCTGCAGGCGCCGGCCCGGCTTCAGCGGCAGCCCGTCCCGCAGGAGGCCGATCAGGGCCGTGAGCGCCCGCGCGTGCAGGGCCGCCTCCAGGGCGCGGAACACCTCCGCGTCGCTGCCGGCTTCCAGCAGCAGCAGGCGGCCGGGGTCGAGGCCGAGGCCGGCGAGGCCGTGCCCGTAGGGCAGGGGCTGGCCGGGCGCGGCGGCGATCAGCGCTTCCCCCGGCTCCCGGGCGAGCTGGCGGGCGCAGAGCGCCAGGGCGAAGCCCAGGGCCGCGATCGCGTCCGCGGGCTCGGCCGGCGCGATCTCGTGGGGCGGCCCGAGGGCGAGGCCGCCGCCGGGCAGGTGCGCGTCGAGATCTGGAACGCCCAGAGGCAGGACCGGGGACGGATCCCGGCCGCGATCCGGCGGCGCGAGGCGCGCCCGCAGGACCGCCAGCCGGGCCCGGGGATCGCCCCGCGCGATCGCCGCCTCGGTCTCGTCGGCAGGGTCCAGCCCCATCTCCATCGGCTCCGGTCATGCTGGACGATAGGAACATAACAGGAACATGCACAAACGGTTTCCGCGCGGTCCCGGAATCGCGCGTGGCGGCAGCGGCTTGGCCTGTGGACGGCTGTGGACGCCTGTGGAATCGCTCGCCCCCGCGGGGTCCGAGGTCGCGGTTGACCGCAATCGCAGGGCGAGACCAATGTCCGGACGCCGCGCGCGTGACGCGGCCGAACCGGACCGCGCATGCGCTCAGCCCTCAGCTCAGCCCTCACCCTGACGCTCCTGCTCGCCCTGCCGGGCGCGGCGCTCGGCCAGCAGGCGGATCCGCCGGGTGCCGCCGCCCCGGATCCGGCCGCGTCAGCCCCCGCGACGGGGCGGGCGCGCCCGGCCCGCCCGCGGGTCCGCCACGCGCAGGCGCCGAGCCAGCCGATCATGGTCTACGACGCGCGGATCGAGGCCGGCGACCTGCGGATCTCGGGCTCCGTGCGCAAGCCCGGCGCGATCGTGGTGCTGGACGACGACATCTCGATCCAGGCCGACCGGCGCGGCCGGTTCACCTTCCGGCTGCCCTACCGGCCCTCGACCTGCGTGGTGACGCTGAAGGCGGAGCCGGACGAGCGCGAGGCGGTCGTGGCGAACTGCGCGCCCGAGGGTCCGCCCGGACCGCCCGGTCCCCAGGGTGCGGCGGGACCGCCCGGCGAGACAGGGGCCAAGGGCGAGACGGGAGCCAAGGGCGAGACCGGCCCCAAGGGGGATCAAGGTCCCAAGGGGGATCAGGGCCTCAAGGGCGATACGGGTCCCCAGGGCGAGCCCGGCCCGAAGGGGGAGCCCGGCGCCGCGGGCGCGGCCGGCCCGCAGGGCGCACCGGGCTCGCGGGGGCCGATCGGGCCGCAGGGCGGCCCGGGCCCGAAGGGCGAGGCCGCCAGCCTGCGGCCCGTGCGCAAGTCCGACTGCCCGGGAGGCTGCACGATCACCTGCGGGACCGGAGAGATGCTGGTCACGGCCCACTGCCTCAAGGGCGGCGCGCCGACCTACGACGGGGAGGGCGCCAGCTGCCCGGCGGAGGCGACCGGCATCGTCGGGTTCTGCACGCGGCCCTGAGACCGGCGGGTCAGCCGCCGGTCTCGCGCAGCCAGTCGAGCATCCCGGCGGCGGCCGACCGGCCGCCCGCGAAGGCGCCCTGGAGGAGGTAGCCGCCGGTCGGCGCCTCCCAATCGAGCATCTCGCCGGCCAGGAACAGGCCGGGATGGGCGCGCAGCATGGAGCGCCCGTCGAGGGCGTCGAGCCGGACGCCGCCCGCCGTCGAGATCGCCCGCTCGATCGGCGCGGAGGCGGTGAGGGTGATGGGCGCCGCCTTGATCAGCCCGGCGAGGGCCCCGGGCTCCGCCGGGAGGGCGGCGCCGGCCGCCTCGCGCAGCAGCCCCGCCGCCGCGGGCGCGAGGCCCGCGGCCTTGCGCAGCCGGGTC
>NZ_JBKFBI010000172.1:0-10835 GCF_053346095.1 Methylobacterium sp. A52T
CGGCGCTCCGGACGGTCTCGCCCGGAGCGCCGCCGGCCCCACATACCACTTCCCAGATCCGCGGCCGGCCGGACAGCGGCCGCCGCGGCGCCGTATTCGGAGACCTGTGACGATGCGCCTCCCGCTGATTGCCTTCGCGACCGCGATTGCCCTGACCACGGGGGCGGCGGCGCAATCCGTGCCGGAGCCGCCCATCCAGAGCCCGCAGGACGCCGCCTGCCGCGAGCAGGCGCGGGCCCAGATCTTCAGCTATCCCAACCCGAACAACCTCAGCCTCTACGACCTCGGTTCGCAGATCTGGCACCTGTGCATGGCGTCCTATCACGGCCGCGGCCCCAACCCCGGCCGCACCGATCAGCGCTTCTAGAAGCGCGCCCGACCGGGGCGAGACCGTCGACGGCGGGGGCGGCCCCGCGCCACCGGCGCTCGCCCCCCGAGTCGGCCGCGCCCAACCACGCGCGGCCCGGTGCATTGCCGGGCCGCGCGCCGTGGTGCACCCTGGCGGCGATTCCCGGGCCCGGTCCCCGTCCCGGACCGCCTCCGGAATCGCGGGACCGCCTGCGCCGGGCGGCGATCCCGGGAGCCGACAGGGCCGGCCGCCAGGGAGCCGTCGCATGAGCGCAGCCACACAGTCGACCGTCGCGGACCGGGATGCGGCCCCCGCCGATCACGCCGCGATCCGCGCGATGCGCGTCGACCTCGCGGCCGCCTACCGGCTGATCCATCGGCTCGGCCTCGACGACAGCATCTACACCCACATCTCGGCCCGGCTGCCGGGCGCCGGGCACCGGTTCCTGATCAACCCCTACGGGATGCGCTTCGAGGAGGTGACGCCGGAGAACCTCGTCACCGTCGACATCGACGGGAAGGTGCTGGAGGATCCGATGGGGCTCGGCATCAACCCGGCCGGGTTCACGATCCACAGCGCCATCCACGCCGCGCGCCACGACGCGATCTGCGTGCTGCACACCCACACGGTCGCGGGCGTGGCGGTCTCCTGCCAGGAGGAGGGGCTGCTGCCCCTGAACCAGTGGTCGATGCAGTTCACGGGGCGCGTCGCCTACCACGCCTACGAGGGCATCGCCCTCGACCTCGACGAGCGGCAGCGGCTGGTGGCCGATCTCGGCGACAAGCCCGTGATGGTGCTGCGCAATCACGGGCTGCTGACCTGCGGGCGCACGGTCGGCGAGGCGTTCCGGCTGATGCACAACATGGAGCGCTCGTGCCGGGCGCAGCTGGCGATCCAGGCGGCGGGCGCGCCGGTGATCCGGCCCTCCTCCGCCGTCGCCACCAAGACCGCCGGGCAGTACGCCGCCGGCTACGACCGCGTCGTGGTCCAGGGGGCGCCCGACAACGAGTGGGCGGCGTTCAAGCGGATGCTGGCGCGGACGGATCCGGACTTCGCGCGGGCCTGAGGGCGGATCGGTCGCCAGCTGACCCGTTCGGTCGACGCGCCCCTCTCCGTCATCGCGAGTGCAGCGAAGCGACCCAGGGCGGCGCGCGATCGGTAAGCGCGGCGCTTCCCCGGGTCGCTTCGCGCTGCTCGCAAGGACGGCGGTCCCGCAGTCATCGATCGGAGAGGGTATAAGACGCCAATCGTGTGCTCCCTCTCTGCAGGAGCGAGACGCCGCAGCGCGGGCCTCACCCGTCTGCCCAGGCCCCGCTCGACCGGTAGGTCTGCTTGAGGAACGCGATGAAGGCCCGGGTCTTGGCCGGCACGAAGGCCCGGCTCGGGTAGACCGCGAAGATGCCGGCCGAGGCCGCCGCCGCGTAGGCCGGCAGCACCACCTCCAGCAGGCCGTCGCGCAGCTCCGCGTGCACGTCCCAGGTGGAGCGCAGCGCGATCCCGAGGCCGCCGATCACGGCCTCGCGCACCACCTCGTTGGAATGGGTGCGCAGCGGCCCCGACGCGCTGACCGTGCAGGGGCCCTCCGGCCCGACCAGCCGCCAGGGATTCTGGTTCTCGGTGGCGAGGCAGACATGGCCGCGCAGGTCGTCGAGGCTCCGCGGCCGCCCGGCCGCGTCGAGGTAGCTCGGCCGCGCGCAGAGGACCCGCTGCACCGGCGCGAGGCGCACCGCCGTCAGCCCGGAACTCTCCAGCGCGCCGACCCGGATCGCGAGGTCGTAGCCGCGCTCGACGATCGACTCGAAATCGTCGCTCAGCTCCAAGTTGAGCACGATGCCGGGATGGAGGGCGAAGAAGGCCCGCAGGTGCGGGACGATGTGCAGGCGCCCGAAGGAGCTCGGCGCCGTGACCCGGAGCGTCCCCCGCGCCCGCGTCGCCGTCTGCGACACGAGGCTCTCGGCCTCCGCGATGGCGTCGACGATCGGCGCGATCCGCTCGAAGAAGGCCGCGCCGACATCCGTGGGCGCCACCCGCCGCGTGGTGCGATGCAGCAGGCGCACGGCGAGCCGTTCCTCCAGCCGCTTCAGCCGCTTCGACACCACCGCGACCGACAGGCCGAGCTCCGACCCGGCCTGGGTGAGGCTGCCGGTGCGGACCACCCGGGCGAAGATCTCTAGGTCGCTCTGGTCGTGCATTCTCAACGCTGCGGAAAAAATCAAATCCCTTTTGCCGCCTTTCTCGCGGATGCCAAGCGATCTATCGAGGGGACATCAAAAATTTTTCACGGCGCGTTCGATTTTTTTCTGACGCGCGTCGCCACGCATCTTCGAGGATCGCCATGTCGAAGCTCGTCGTCGCCGAGGATCTCCGCACCTTCCTCTCCGAGGAAGCGCTGCCCGGGACCGGCCTCTCGGCCGACCAGTTCTGGTCGGACTTCGCCGCGATCGTCCGCGATCTCGCACCGCACAACCGGACGCTGCTCGACCGGCGCGACGGCCTCCAGGCCGACATCGATTCCTGGCACCGCGACCATCGCGGAGAGCCGCACGACCCGGCGGCCTACGCGGCCTACCTGACGCGGATCGGCTACCTGCAGCCGGAGCCCGAGACCGTGCGGGTGACCACCGAGAACGTGGACGCGGAGATCGCCGCCATCGCCGGGCCGCAGCTCGTGGTGCCGATCTCCAACGCCCGCTACGCGCTCAACGCCGCCAATGCCCGCTGGGGCAGCCTCTACGACGCCCTCTACGGCACCGACGCGATCCCGCAGGACGGCGAGCTCGCGCCCGGCGTCGGGTTCAACCCGGCCCGCGGCGCCGCCGTCGTGGCCAGGACCAAGGCGTTCCTCGACGCGACCGCGCCGCTCAGCGTCGGCTCCTGGGCGGATGCCGTGGGCTTCTCGGTGACGGACGGCCGCCTCGCCGCCGATCTCGGCGCCGGCCGCAGCGCCGGTCTGACCGGATCGTCCGCCTTCGCGGGCTACACCGGCGACGCCGCGGCGCCGACCACGCTCCTGCTGCGCCACAACGGCCTGCACATCGAGGTCGTCATCGACCGCGCGAGCCCGATCGGCCGCACCGACCCGGCCGGCATCGCCGACGTGGTGCTGGAGGCCGCCCTCTCGACCATCATGGACATGGAGGATTCGGTGGCGGCCGTGGACTCGGCCGACAAGGTCGCGGTCTACCGGAGCTGGCTCGGCCTGATGCGCGGTGATCTGACCGCCACCCTGTCCAAGGGCGGCCGCACGGTCGAGCGGCGGCTCGCCGAGGACCGGACCTTCACGGCTCCCGACGGCGGGCGCCTGACCCTGCCGGGCCGGTCGCTGATGCTGGTCCGGCATGTCGGCCACCACATGTACACCGACGCCGTGACCCTCGACGGCGCCGAGATCCCGGAGACGATCCTCGACGCGGCCGTCACCGCGCTGATCGCCCTGCACGACCTGAAGGGCACCGGTCCGCTCCGCAACAGCCGGACCGGCTCGGTCTACATGGTCAAGCCCAAGCTGCACGGTCCCGACGAGGTCGCCTTCGCGGTGGCGCTGTTCGGGCGGGTCGAGGCGCTGGTCGGCCTCGCGCCGCGGACGCTCAAGATCGGCGTCATGGACGAGGAGCGGCGCACGACGCTGAACCTCAAGGCGGCGATCGCCGCGGCGTCGGACCGGCTGTTCTTCATCAACACCGGCTTCCTCGACCGGACCGGCGACGAGATCCACACCTCGCTGGAGGCTGGCCCCGTGGTCCGCAAGGACGCCATGAAGGCGACCGCCTGGATCAAGGCCTACGAGGACGGCAACGTCGATGCCGGCCTCGCCTGCGGCCTGCCCGGCCACGCGCAGATCGGCAAGGGCATGTGGGCCGCCCCCGACCGGATGGCGGCGATGCTCGACGCCAAGGGCGCCCACCCGGAGGCGGGCGCCAACACCGCCTGGGTGCCGTCGCCGACCGCCGCGACGCTCCACGCGCTCCACTACCATCAGGTGGATGTCCGCGCCCGCCAGGCGGCGCTCGCCGGCCGGGCGCCCGCGACCCGCGCCGCCATGCTGACCCTGCCCCTCGCCGAGGGCGCGTTCGCGCCGGAGGCGGTGCGGGAGGAGCTCGACAACAATTGCCAGGGGATCCTGGGCTACGTGGTCCGCTGGGTCGACCAGGGCGTCGGCTGCTCCAAGGTGCCGGACATCCACGAGGTCGGGCTGATGGAGGACCGCGCCACCCTGCGGATCTCCAGCCAGCACATCGCCAACTGGCTGCGCCACGGGATCGTGGACCGCGACGAGGTCGCCGCGGCCCTGCGGCGCATGGCCGAGGTCGTCGATCGCCAGAACGCCGGCGACCGGGCCTACCGGCCGATGGCCCCGGGCTTCGACGGGCCGGCCTTCCGCGCCGCCGAGGCCCTGGTCTTCGAGGGCGCCGGCCAGCCGAACGGCTACACCGAGTTCGTGCTGCACCGGTTCCGCCGGGAGGCGAAGCGCCTGGAGGCCCACGTCCGGGCGGCCTGAGGCCGCTCCAGGATCCCGGACGCGCGGCGCCCCGAGACCGCGCCAAGACCGCGCCAAGACCGCCCCGGGCCGGACGTCGGACTGCGCGGCCTGAAACGCCGCGCCACGGATCTGCCAGGGTCCGCGGCCTCTGCCGGTCGGGACGGGCCGACCGGTCAACGACGCGGCCGCGCCGCCGCGCCGGTCAGCGGCGCTTGCGCGTCATCACGTAGACCAGCAGGTTCGCCACCGCCCGGTAGAATTCCGCCGGGATCGCCTGGTTGACCTCGACATGGTCGTACATCGCCCGGGTGAGCGCCTTGTCGACGACGACCTCGATCCGGTGCTTCTCGGCGATCTCGCGGATGCGGAGGGCGATCAGGTCCGCCCCCTTGGCCAGAACCGTCGGGGCGTCGTTCTCGCTCTGGTCGTAGCGCAGCGCGATTGCCTAGTGTGGACCTAGTATCGCAGCGTACATGCTCACCCAACGATCCGCCGACCACCCTCCTTCAATCAGAAAACCATTTCATTTCAGCGCCTTAGGACGACATAGGCTACCATAGTCAGCGATGGTCGGGAAGCCGAAATTGGAAGCGTTTTTTGGGGTTGGTGTGCCAGATTGTGACCAGTTTGCGAGGACAGGACACACCTAACGACCGCTGATTCTATGCTCCCAGGACAATCGGGCGAGCGTCGAGTCACTTATCGAATTGAGCATCAGCCGACGATCTAGGGTCGGTGTGAAGCCGTAACAGATCGTCAGCTGATGCCCTTGATCCTAACCTTCGACCTGCGAGAACGGTGCATCGCTGTCCCCACCCATCAGACGTGGGGATAGTTGGCGGAACGACCAGGGCGCGTCAGGCACAACCCTTTCGAACCGTAGAGCCACGTCGAAGCGATCCGAGTCCCACTTGGTCGGAACGCCGGGGATGGTCTGAGAGCCCTTGAGAGCCGGGATCAGGTCCGTGACGATGGCCTTGTGCTCCCAGAAGACGATGACGACCCCGGTAAGGCTCCGTATCTCATCCGCCAGTTCGTGCTCCTGCGAGACCCCATAGTTCGCTCTGAGGGGTAGTTGTAGGCGTTCGGCTAGAGGCGTCGCGGTCTCAAACGGTCGGTGGCTGAACTTGGCCTTCTTGAACACGGGCTCGGGCTTGGCCGCGTAGACGACGTTCGGCCTCGGGTAGTCGGCGCTGCACAGGTCGGATCCGAACAGTGCCGCCCAAGCCCCGGCCCTTTGCCATCCGCGGATCACAAGCGATTTATCGTCCGCGGTTCCGTTTGCCGTGGTTCCATCGCCGGGGAACGAACCACCCGGCTTCTCTGCGTGACGGATAAACATGACGGTCAGTGCGGACATAGGGGATTAGTGACTCGGCTGGTTGCGGCTTAGGTAACGGTGCCAAATGACAAATAGGCTGACCTTCAAGCCTTAGAGCATGGCGAGAGAGTGATGGCGGATCGACAGTAGCGGAACGCCGATCCGATTTTCCCGATACGATTGAACGGGCATCATAAGAAGGATTTCCTTTATGTGTTTACAACGTTGCGCGGATTTTCGGCCATCGCCCTTGCCTTCACTTCTTCGGATAGATCCCTTGTCTTAGCGGCATCGCGAACAAGAGGAATAGAGCGACTCGCCGCAGACTTCCGTATGATATCCGCACAGACTTCGAATGCCGTCCGGCAACGTTCCTGATCCCACAAGATTTCATTTAAGTGCGCACAATATGCTGCAATCCGTCTATCGCCGACTGGCGGGAGCGCAGACAACTCATATCGATACCTGAAGGCATTCAGGAGATGGAACTTGAAAGATCGGAGTTTACGTTCTTCGCCAACAAGTTTTTTCAACAGAGAATCGAACCGATAGAAGGCTAATGAAGCCGTGTAGTATGGCTCTGGGCGATGTTCGCTTTTGAATACACGGTCCCTGACAGAGGCAAGGAGTGTTCCTTGATAGCGACCCGCTTGGTATGCCGCATCGAGAAACATAGAAGCGAAATACTTAAGCTGCATTCCCACGGGCACAATACGTGACTTCTCAACATCTATCTGACCCGCGTATTGTTTTGAGCGTCTCTCGTAATATAGCCTCTGCTCCTTGGGGAATCCGCCGTAATAGTCTTCCAAGTTTCTCTGAAACTGCGTGAGAGCAAGTAGATCGTTCTCATCGATCGGTGTTTGTCTGTTGGTCGATTTAATAACCTCCTGCGTTATTTCTTCGTCATCGGTATGTATCAGTTTAACCGGTATAAGCAGGGAAGCGGTGAGGCTCTGTTGTTGCGCGTACAGCACGTGGCTTGTCTGACATCCATTTACCACCTGATAGTCACGTAGCGTAAACACGTCTCCGGTTGTTGAAATCTGACGCGACACGATCGTAACGCCGTTATTCCTTAGCGCAAACTGGTCGACAGAACCACCTGTGATAGTATTGGTGATGCCAATATTCACCGGATTCTCGCCTTGAAAGTCTCGTACATTATCAATAAAAACAGACTTTAATATATTACCGTCCTCATCTGTGATTAACTTTATGTATTCTGTTGCAGGGAGGACTCCGAGATATGAGGCGCGAACATTATTGATCGCTGGCAGAACGACAAATCTTCCAAATGTAATCTCGCGACTCACGCTGCTCTTTGTATCTCTGTATAGTTCGTGGAGTTGCTGCGCACCTACCGGCGTGTATTTAACGTCTTTGAAAAGGTTTGTTTCCATTAAGTCGCGAGTTTTTCGATTAATGATGGACACTAAATATTCGTCATTGTTCCAGTGGCCTGTAGTGACATAGAATATTCGGCACTCAGGATTGCCCCTCAGGCGGGCCGCAGAGTCGTAAACTCGCCTCCTTATCTCTATCAGTCGCTTGATATCATCACTTACAGGGAGCCCAGGCTCATCGTTGAAGATCGCGTTGCGCAAGTTGTCTCCGAGGGCGAGGAGCGCCGATCCCTCGAAATGAGAACTTCTTTTGGCCTGAATGAAGACGAACTCAACATCTAAATAACCGTTGAGGTCAAGAAGATCAGTTACCCCATCGGCATCATCAATAATGCGTCCATTAACTATAACTGCAAAGGCATCAATGCCGAGATCTGATATCCCACCGGTCACTAAATCTTCTGTATCGAAGTCATCGCTGAACCTAGAAGATATAACCGCGAACGTTGAAAAGTGCTCAAACTGTTTAGCTTCGTCGAGTTCATCAAGGCCATTCAGAGTGACAAACTCCCGCATCAATGCGGTGCTGATTGGATCCACGGAAAGGCTCCTAAGTGGGCTCGATCTCAACTTTGCATTGTGAGTTCGCGGTGAGGTTGCCTACAACTTCTTATTCAGGTTCATGCCGCGTGCTGACTGCCTCGCTGAAGTAAACCCGAGCGAGACAACGGCGCGAGACAGCCCGCACCATCGAATGATGTCTCGTATGGGTTGCTGTCGGGATTGCGAGACGCTAAGGTGGGCGGGTCTAGAACCATCCGAGACAGATACTCCGCCTATGGCTATCTACGGTTACGCTCGCGTGAGTGCATCATCTCAGAGTTTGGTGATTCAGCAAGAGGCGTTGGAAGCCTCAGGTTGCGACGTAATCCGGTCCGAGAAGGTGACGGGCACGAAGCTCGAAGGCCGGAGTGAACTGGAAACAATCATACAGTTCGCGAGGGCCGGAGACTCCATAACTGTTACACGGATTGACCGCCTTGCCAGATCGGTGGCGGATCTTGCCTCTATCGTTCAGCGGCTTGAGGCGAAGGGTATCTCGCTACACGTGATTGAGCAGCCCATCGATACGTCCACGGCAGCCGGACGGTGCTTTTTGCAGATGCTTGGAGTTTTTGCCGAGTTCGAAACGGCCATTCGGCGTGAGCGTCAGCTTGAGGGTATCGCGAAGGCCAAGGTCGAGGGCGTCTACAAAGGCAGGAAGCCCACAATCGACGTTGAACGGATCAGGGCACTGGCCGCACAGGGTATGGGTGCCACGGCCATCGCTAAGGAGCTTAACGTCGGGAGGGCATCGGTCTACCGGCTGCTGCAAGGATCGAATCAGTCCTCTCGCTCAGAAGGTTCGGGGATCCGAAGGGCTGTTTGAAGGGCCGGCTATCCGTAAAGCCCCTATGCGAGCACAAGGCCCTTCTGAATGTCCGAAACGATCCGCAACCGTGCCCTTGGCGCCTTCGTCGGCCTTGCGGTTGGTGACGCCCTAGGAACCACGCTTGAGTTTGAGGCTAGGGACGCGAAGCCACCGGTCTTCGACATGGTGGGAGGCGGCCCGTTCGATCTGCTGCCCGGACAGTGGACTGACGACACGTCCATGGCTCTCTGTCTGGGCGATTCGCTCATAGCTTGCGATGGCCTGAACGAACGGGATCTGATGGAGCGGTTCTGCCGGTGGTATCAGGCCGGCGAGAACTCCTGCACGGGCGGGTGCTTCGATATCGGCACGACGACCCGGGATGCCTTGGAGCACTTCCGGCGCACCGATGATCCCCTGGCCGGTCCAACAAGTGCCAGGACCGCGGGAAATGGTTCCATAATGCGGCTTGCTCCGGTGGTCCTACGCTACTGGAACGACCCCGAACGTCTGAGTGACGTGAGTCGGCGTCAGAGCTACACGACGCACGGTGCTGATGAGGCCGTGGACGCCTGTGATGCCTTGGCGCTGGTGCTGGCCTCCCTCATCGCCGGAAAGCCTCTCAGGGACGTGCTCTCAGCATCCTATGGGCCGTTCTGTCTTGGGGTTCAGACGGCCATGAACGGATCCTATCGAGACAAGGCAAGATCCGCGATCCGGTCCTCAGGCTACGTGATCCATACCCTTGAAGCGGCCCTTTGGTGCGTATCCGAGACGACCACGTTCAGGGATGCCGTCCTGCTCGGAGTGAACTTGGGCGACGATGCGGATACGGTAGGAGCGGTGACCGGGCAGATTGCGGGTGCGGCCTACGGTGTTTCGGCTGTCCCTGAGGAATGGTTCAACCGCCTTGCCTGGAATGATCGTCTAGTCGAGACTGCACAACAGTTATACGAAGCAAGCATCAGGGCGTGACGATTTCGAAATCTATGCCCGCGTGATCGTAGGTCGCGTCCCACTCGCCACCATCCTGTAAGCGGAAGCCGAAGCGTAGGGCATGGTCCAGCCAATCGGTCTCTTCCATCCAGTCATAGAGTTCGCCCGTGTCTGCAAACGCCCTGTCGAAGCTCATCTGGAACGTGGCATGGGCTGAGATGGTCGGTAACGGACCATCCACGAAGCTGCATGATAACAGTTGTATCGATTGAGCACGGATGGCACCACTAGGATTCAAAAGACCATTACCGTAATGTTCCGGCTCCGGTTCGATCCTGGCATATAACAGTTGTTCGACGACTTCCTTTACGAACGTCCACTGAACCTGAGGCCACGATCTGCTCCTGCCCCGATCCTTCCATAGCTGTTCGCACTGGATGAGAGCAGGCGCAAGGATGGGCGTAGGCTCCTCAGAATGATCTGGCGAGCCGTTCTTGAGCCGAACCATGACAGTGTGGAGGTGCATTGCCAGATTATAGCACCGATCTGCATCAAGGTCTCTGAGCGGTCGTATAACAGTTGTTGATTGGTTGCCTGACATTCCAGGCCACGAAAGATAAAGAGTTTTGGGTTGGGAATGACCAAAACAATCTGCCAGGACCGTTCACACCATCCTCGTTGTGGGTCATTCCCGTTCTATTTAGTTCAGCTAGACTACTGAACCGTGGCTCCCCTCAAAATCAACCTACGTTCACTCAGGGATCATGCAACAAGACAAAAGGACGGCCTGAGGCTGTGCCAATAACTGTTATGGACCTTGGCGCAAAATAGCCATCAGATCGCGTTCACCCCGGTAAGATCAGGCGTACGCCTCCGGTGAGAGCCGCCTTGTGAGACGGGGCCTCGTGCCCGACGTCTGACCTTAATGCTGGCGTTAAGGTCATCGGATCAGGGCGATGCGGGTCGAGGTTCTTGCCGGGGTCGAGCGCCGG
>NZ_JBKFBI010000173.1:0-10771 GCF_053346095.1 Methylobacterium sp. A52T
CGCGCCGCCGGCGGCGCGGCGTCCGACCCTTGTCCCGACGGACCGGCGCTCGGCCGGTCCACGCCATGCGTTCCGCGATCCCCAGCCCATGCACGGGCCGGGGCCTCCGTCGTTTGGCAAATGCCAGCAGCTTCTTTATGGACCGAGGCCCATGACGCGGTACGTTTTCATCACCGGCGGCGTGGTCTCCTCCCTCGGCAAGGGCCTCGCCTCGGCGGCCCTGGCGGCGGTCCTCCAGGCCCGCGGCTACCGGGTCCGGATGCGCAAGCTCGACCCCTACCTGAACGTCGATCCGGGCACGATGAGCCCGACGCAGCACGGCGAGGTGTTCGTCACCGACGACGGCGCCGAGACCGACCTCGACCTCGGGCACTACGAGCGCTTCACCGGCGTTCCGGCGAGCCGGGCCGACAACATCACGACGGGCCGGATCTACCAGGACATCATCGCCAAGGAGCGCCGCGGCGACTACCTCGGCGCCACGATCCAGGTGATCCCGCACGTCACCAACGCGATCAAGGACTTCGTCCTCGACGGCAACGACAGCTTCGACTTCGTGCTGGTGGAGATCGGCGGCACGGTCGGCGACATCGAGGGCCTCCCGTTCTTCGAGGCGATCCGGCAGCTCGGGCAGGAGCTGCCGCGGGGCACCTGCTGCTACGTCCACCTCACGCTGCTGCCCTACATCCCGTCCGCCGGCGAGCTGAAGACCAAGCCGACCCAGCACTCGGTGAAGGAGCTGCGCTCGATCGGCATCCAGCCCGACATCCTGCTCTGCCGCTGCGACCGGCCGATCCCGATGGACGAGCGGCGCAAGCTCGCGCTGTTCTGCAACGTCCGCCAGACCGCGGTCATCGAGGCCCTCGACGTGGCCTCGATCTACGAGGTGCCGCTCTCCTACCGGACCGCGGGTCTCGACCGGGAGGTGCTCGGCCATTTCGGCCTGGAGCACGGCGAGGAGCCGGATCTCGGCCGCTGGCAGACCATCGCCGAGCGCGTGCGCAATCCCGAGGGCGAGGTCTCGATCGCCATCGTGGGTAAGTACACGGGGCTCAAGGACGCCTACAAGTCGCTGACCGAGGCGCTGACCCACGGCGGCATCAGCCACCGGGTGAAGGTCAATCTCGAGTGGATCGAGGCCGAGGTCTTCGAGCGCGAGGATCCAGCGCCCTTCCTCGAAGGCCTCAACGGGATCCTCGTGCCGGGCGGCTTCGGCCAGCGCGGGGCCGAGGGCAAGATCCGGGCGGCCCGCTACGCCCGGGAGAAGCGCATCCCCTATCTCGGCATCTGCTTCGGCATGCAGATGGCGGTGATCGAGGCCGCCCGCTCGCTGGCCGGGATGCCGGAGGCCAACTCCACGGAGTTCGGCGACACCGCCGAGCCGGTGGTCGGCCTGCTCACCGAGTGGCTGCGCGGCAACGAGCTGGAGCGGCGCGCGGCGGCCGGCGATCTCGGCGGCACGATGCGGCTCGGCGCCTACGAGGCGAAGCTCGACCCCGAGTCCAAGATCGCCCAGATCTACGGGTCCGATCAGATCTCGGAGCGGCACCGCCACCGCTACGAGGTCAACATGGCCTATCGCGAGCGGCTGGAGGCCAAGGGCCTGCGCTTCTCCGGCGTGTCGCCCGACGGCCTGCTGCCCGAGACGGTGGAGCATGTCGGGCACCCGTGGTTCATCGGCGTGCAGTTCCATCCGGAGCTGAAGTCGCGCCCGTTCGAGCCGCACCCGCTGTTCAAGGGCTTCGTCGGCGCCGCGATCGAGCAGAGCCGCCTGGTCTGAGGCCGCGGCGGCGCGCCGCTGCTCGCGCGGCGGCCCGCGGCCCTATATCCTCGGTGCCGTGACCGAGATCCTCTTCTACCACATGCAGCGGCAGCCCCTGGAGAAGGTGCTGCCGAACCTCGTCGAGCGCTCGCTGGACCGCGGCTGGCAGGCCGCCATCCAGGCGGCGAGCGAGGAGCGCCTGCAGGCGCTCGACGACCACTTCTGGACCTATTCAGACGAGAGCTTCCTGCCGCACGGCACCGACCGCGAGCCCGACGCCGCGAGCCAGCCGGTGGTGCTCACGCTCCGGGACGTGAATCCCAACACCGCCTCGATCCGCTTCCTGGTGGAGGGCGCCGACCTGCCGCCCGACGCCGGGCAGTACGAGCGGATCTGCATCCTGTTCGACGGGACGGATCAGGACGCGCTCCTGCGCGCCCGCGAGCAGTGGAAGCAGGCCAAGGATGCCGGTCACGCGGTGGCCTACTGGCAGCAGGACGAGTCCGGACGCTGGAACAAGAAGGCTTGATGGTGGCCCCCCACGCACGTCTCGGGCGCGCCGCGCTCGCCCTCGCCCTGGCTCTCGCCGCGCCCCCGGTCACCCTCGCCCAGGACGCGCCGCACGGCCATCCCGCGGAGAGCAAGCCGGCGCAGCGCGGACCGGAGGGGCGCCGCCTCCCGCCCGATTCGACGACGAAGCAGAGCGTGACGCTGCCGGACGGCCGGACTCTCGACTTCACCGCTACGGCCGGCAGCCTGCCCCTCGTCGACGAGGCGGGCAAGCTGCAGGCCGAGATCGCCTACGTCGCCTACACGATGGCGCCGCAGGCCGGCCGGGAGCGTCCCGTCACCTTCGCGGTCAATGGCGGCCCGGGCGCCGCCTCGGCCTATCTCAATATCGGGGCGATCGGGCCCTGGCGGCTGCCGGTCGGCGGCGACAGCATCAGCCCGTCGCAGCCGGTGACGCTGACGCCCAACGACGGGACGTGGCTCGGCTTCACCGACCTCGTCTTCCTCGACCCCGTGGGGACCGGGTACAGCCGGGCCGCGGACGGGAACGGCAAGGCCTACTGGTCGATCGATTCCGACGCCTCGACCCTGGCGGCGACCATCGCGCGCTACCTGCGCGTCAACGACCGCATGGCGAGCCCGAAATTCTTCGTCGGCGAGAGCTACGGCGGCTTCCGCGGCCCGCTGATCGCCGAGAAGCTCCAGGAGGAGATCGGTGTCGGCCTGTCCGGCATGGTGCTGCTCTCGCCGGTGCTCGATTTCGCGTGGCTGGAGACGCCTCGGGCCAATCCGTGGGGCTACGTGCTGAAGCTGCCCTCGCTGGCGGCCGGGGCCCTAGAGCGGGCCGGCACGGTGCCGACGCCAACCCTGCTCGGCGACGCGGAGGCCTACGCCTCGGGCCCGTACCTGAGCGACCTGCTGAAGGGTCCGAGCGACACGGCCGCCGTCGCCCGGATGACCGAGAAGGTCGCGCCCCTCGTCGGCCTCGACCCCGCCCTGGTGCGCGCCCAGGCGGCGCGCCTCTCGACCCGGAGCGTCCAGCGCGAGATCGACCGCGCCGAGGGGCGCGTGACCAGCGCCTACGACACCGGCATCACCGGCTGGGACCCGAACCCGGACGCCGCCCAGTCGAGCTTCGAGGATCCGCAGCTTACCGCCCTCCAGGCGCCGCTGACGAGCGCGATGCTCGACCTCTACGCGCGCACGCTGAAATGGCCTGTGACCAATATGCGCTACGAGCTCCTGAACAACGCGGTCAATCGCGGCTGGAGCTGGGGCTCGGGCCGGCAGGCTCCGGAGGTCCTGTCGAACCTGAAGGGCGATCTGGCGCTTGACGGGCACCTGCGCGTCCTCGTGGCGCACGGCTTCACTGACCTGGTTACGCCCTACTTCGCCTCGAAGCTCCTGCTGGCGCAGGTCCCGGCCTATGCGGCCGGCCGCCTGAGCCTCGCGGTCTATCCGGGCGGCCACATGTTCTACACGCGTCCGGACTCGCGGGCCGCCTTCCGGACGGACGTCGAGCGGATGTACACGGACGCCCTGAAGGTGCGCGACGCCGGCTCGACCCGTCCGGCCGGAGCCCCCGCCGAGCATCTCAGGACCGCGCCGTAGCGCCTCCGGTCCGCCGCGCCGGTCACGCGTCGTCGAAGGCGAGGGCTTCGGCCGGGTAATCCACCATCGTCCGGCGCTGCGCGTCGGTGTTCTGCCACTCGCCGACCTTCATGTAGCGGCCCTCGAGATCGCGGACCTCGACGACCTTCCCGATGGTGGGGATCGACTGGAAACCCTGCGGCCAGTTCGACGCGAAGTAGAAGACCTGCTCGACGTGGTCCGAGAGGTGGCAGATCCCCGGTCCGAAGGTCCCCAGCCCGAAGACGAGGTAGCGGCCGTTCACCAGCGCCGCGACGTCGGAGATCAGCGACTCGCTCTGGATCTCGACCGGCAATCCGCGCCGCTCCGCGTACGCCTCCACCTCGACGATGACCGGGTTCAGCCTGTTCTCGAAGACGAGCTTGACCGAGCGGATCCGGCCCTCGGCCAGGAGCCGGTCGATGACCATCCGGTAGAACGCGAAGGGCGGCTGCGGGTAGTGCGGATCGACCCAGGTGCTGAAGATGTCGCCCGAGCGGATGTGGATCAGGAGCTGGTCGTCGGGCTTCGCCGGAAAGGTCTTCGGCAGGCCGTTGAACAGCGGCCGGATCACGCTCTGCACGATCGCGCGCGAATCCGTCGGCCCCCGCAGCGCGGTCACGCGCTCGAACTGCACCGGGTCGAAATACAGGCCCGACAGGAAGTAGCCGTCCGCCGGCAGCGGCTCGTCCGGCGGGATGAAGGTGATGCCGTCGCAGGTCAGCCGCTCGGTCAGGAAGATCACCTTGCTGCGGTCGACCTTGGGCACCTTGATGTATTTCAGGTTGAGCGCCTTCGCGATCGACACCGCGATGATGTACTGGACGAGGCAGTTGCCGAAGGCGCCGTTCTCGAACAGCGACAGGCCGACCAGGGCGTGGCTGGCGCGGTCGGGCGCCGACTGGAGCGCGTAGGTGACGTAGACGTTGGCGCCGGGCTTCTCGTTCAGGAGCGTCACGTCGAGGCCGAGCATCGCCCGCAGCGCGATCAGGTCGACCGCGGCCGCGTCGGCGCGGATGCCGATGCCGGCGATCCGGGCCGGTTCGGGCGCGGCGATCCGGACCGCGCGCGCCCAGGCCCGCTCGTCCGGGACGATCGCGGCGACGAGGGCGTCCGGGGTCGCGGTCCAGCCGGCGAGGTCCGGCTCGGTCCACGTCACGCCGTCCTGCGAGACCGCCACCGCGACGTCGCCGGGCTCCGGGGGAACCGCTCCCTTCCCCGGCCGCACGGCGACGGAGTGGATCGGGAACCGGCCGCCGAGGTCAACCTCGAGCCACGTCGTTCCCGTCCCCGCATCGGAGACGACCCGCGGCTCACGGCCGGCCGCGAGATCGACGAGGACCGGCGTCGGATCGTCTGTCGGGGCCATCGGGTCTCCGGGAGTTCAGCGGCCGCGCGGGGGCCGGGCGGGTATCGGGTGCGGCGGTGCCCGCTCCGGGGCGCGGCCGTCAAGCCCGCCTTAGTCGCGGGGCGGGCGCGGGAAACGGCGGCGATCCGGCGCCGCTCCGTTGTGTCCCGGCGGTCATGCGTCTACAACGACCGGGCGACGGTGCCCCGGAGACGGGGTGAAAAGGGAATGCGGTGAGGGGTTTGAAGCCCCGATTCCGCGGCTGCCCCCGCAACTGTGAGCGGCGAGCGCCCGCCAAGCGCCACCGGAGCGATCCGGGAAGGCGGTGGGCGCGCCGAGCCGCGAGCCAGGAGACCTGCCGTCGCGACAGGATCCCGCAATGCCGCCGGTGGGGCGGCTGGAGACGCTTCTGATGACGACGCAAACCCTCACCCCCATCGCCGCCGGCACCCGCGCGTCTGAGCGCCCGATCGCCGTCGCGCTCGCGGCCGTGCTGGGCCTCGGCCTGCTGTTCATGGCGGGCTTCTCGCCGGCGATCGCGCTCCACAACGCGGCGCACGATTTCCGGCACACCCAGAACTTCCCCTGCCACTGACGTCCCCGGACAAGGGATGATCATCCGGCTCCTGTCGGCGGCCCTCGCCGCCGGCTTCTTCGCGGCTGCCATCGTGACAGGCCTCGAACTCACGCTGACCTCGCCGCTGATCGTCGCCGCCGAGCGCTACGAGCAGCAGGAGGCGCCGAACCGGGCTGCCAAGGCGCTCCCGATCAAGGCGTTCCCGATCGTGCTGGCCCATGCCGGGCACGATCACGCCGCGCCCGACTCCGCGCCGGAATGGCAGCCCGCGCCAGGCCTGCCGCGGATGGCCTTCACCGGGCTCGCGACCCTCGTGGGCGGCGTCGGCTACGCGCTGCTGCTCGGCGCGGTGATGCTCGCCTGCGGCCGCGAACCCACGCCCCAAGTCGGCCTCGCCTTCGCGGTGGCCGCCTTCGCCAGCGTCGCGCTCGCGCCGGGTCTCGGCCTGCCGCCGGAACTGCCCGGCAGCGCGGCGGCCCCGCTCGCGACGCGCCAGGCGTGGTGGGTGATGACCGCCGCGGCGACCGGGATGGGGCTCTACCTGATCACGATTCGCCGCGCGCTGATCACGATCCTCGGGGGGCTCGTCCTGATCATCGCCCCGCACGTCGTCGGCGCCCCGCAGGCACCCGAGGCGGCGTCCGAACTTCCGGCCGCGCTCGCCGCGCAGTTCGCCGCGCGGTCGCTCGCCATAAGCTTCGTGTTCTGGATCCTGATCGGGCTGGGGCTTGGCTGGGCGTGGCAGGCCTTCGCCCGCGGCGCGGATCGGGGAGCGGCCCGTGCCTGACACCGTTCTCTACGTCTGCACCACCTGCCGCCGGCCGGACGACGACCCCGACGGGCCCCGCGCCGGGGCCCGTCTGCTGGAGGCGCTCCGGGCGCGGAGCGGCGCCACGCCGGACCTGCGGGTCGAGGCGGTGGAGTGCCTGTCGGTCTGCAAGCGGCCCTGCACCGTGGCGGTCGCCGCGGCCGACCGCTGGACCTACGTCTACGGCGACATGGATCCGGCCGCCTCGGCCGAGGTAATCCTCGGCGGGCTCGCGGCCTACGCGGCGACTCCGGACGGCATCGTGCCCTGGCGCGAGCGTCCGGAGGCGTTCCGCAAGGGCGTGATCGCCCGCATCCCCCCTTTCCCAGAACCCCGCCCGGTCCCCGCCGGCATCCTGGAGCCCGCGGAATGACTCTCGTGAACAAGATCCCCTGCACCATCGTCACCGGCTTCCTCGGGGCCGGCAAGACGACCCTCGTCCGCCACGTGGTCGAGAACGCCAAGGGGCGTCGCCTCGCGATCCTGGTGAACGAGTTCGGCGATATCGGCTTCGACAAGTCCTTCCTGGCCGCCTGCGGCGTCGAGGGCTGCACGGAGGACGCCATCGTCGAGCTGCCGAACGGCTGCATCTGCTGCACGGTCGCGGACGATTTCGTGCCGGCGCTGGAGACCCTTCTCGGCCGCGCCGAGCCGCCGGAGCACATCCTGATCGAGACCTCCGGCCTCGCCCTGCCGAAGCCGCTGGTCCAGGCGTTCCAGTGGCCGGCGATCCGCTCGCGGGTGACCGTCGACGGCGTGGTCGCGGTGGTCGACGGCCCGGCGGTGGCCTCGGGCGCCTTCGCGGAGGATCCGGAGGCCCTGGCGGCCCAGCGGGCCGCCGACCAGTCGGTGGACCACGACAACCCCCTGGAGGAGGTGTTCGAGGACCAGCTCCTCTGCGCCGACCTCGTGGTCGTCAACAAGGCCGACCTGATCGACGCCGCGACCCGGGCGCGGGTCCGCGCCGAGGTCGAGGGGCACCTCCCCCGCGCCGTGAAGGTGGTCGAGACCGAGAACGGCGCCATCGATCCGCGGGTGCTGCTCGGCCTCGGCGCGGCCGCCGAGGACGATCTCGACGCCCGCCCCTCGCATCACGGCGAGGGCGAGGACCACGACCACGACGATTTCGAGACCGTCGCGCTGCCGGTGCGCCCGGCGGTGACCGCGGGGGATCTCGCGGCCCGGGTCGAGGCGGCGGCCGAGGCTGAAGGCGTCCTGCGCATCAAGGGCTTCGCCGAGGTCGAGGGCAAGCCGATGCGCCTCGTGGTGCAGGGTGTCGGCCGGCGCGTGACCCATCATTTCGACCGCCCCTGGCGGGCCGGGGAAGCCCGCGACGGGACGCTGGTGGTGATCGGCCTCAAGGGCTTCGACAAGGACGCCGTGGCGGCGGCCCTCGCGGGATGAGGCCGGTCGCGCACGCCCGCCCGGACTCGCTCTAGGGGCCGCCGCGGTGCACCTCGTGCGCATCGATGCCGTCTCCCTCGACGAGGGCGAGGCGGCCGTGGATCTCGGGCAGGAGCCCGGCGACCTCGTGGTGCTGTCGTTCACCGACAGCGACCTCGCTTCGGTCGGGCAGGCCCACGCCGCCGAGCCCGGCCTGCCGAGCCTGCGGCTCGCGAAGCTCGCCAGGCTGCGGCACCCGCTCTCGGTCGATCTCTACGTCGAGCGCGTCGTGGCGCGCGCCAAGGTCGTGGTGATCCGCTGCCTGGGCGGCCTCGATTACTGGCGCTACGGGATCGAGCGCTGCGCCGAGGCCGCGCGAGCGCACGGCGTCGTCCTCGCGGTCCTGCCGGGCGACGACCGGCTGGATCCGCGCCTCGCGGCGTTCTCCACCGATCCCGACCTCGCCGGGCAGCTCGACGCCTATTTCCGCGCCGGCGGGCCCGACAACCTGCGGCGGATGCTGCGGCGCCTGGCGATCCGCCTGGGCGCCGACGGCCCGGTCGAGCCGCCGCAGCCGCTCCCGCGCGGCTTTCCCTGGTGCCCCGGCTGCGGGGTCCTGCCCCTGGAAACGGCCCTCGCGGCGGCCGGGACCGCGATCCCGCTCGCCGGAGCGGACAACGCCGCCGAGCCGGTCGCGCTCCTGCTGATCTACCGCTCCGCCGTGCTCGGCGGCGACACCGGCCCGTTCGTCGCCCTCGCCGCCGCCCTGCGAGCCCGTGGGATCGGCGTGCTGCCGATGGCCGTGTCGAGCTTGAAGGAGCCGGACGCCGCCGCCGCGGTCGCCGCGGCCGTGCGGGCGCGCAGGCCCGATCTCGTGATCGCCTCGACCGCCTTCTCGGCCCGCGAGGACGAGACCGGCTTCGTCCTCGACGGCGCCGATTGCCCGGTGCTCCAGGCCTTCACGGTCGGGTCGCCCCGCGCGGCCTGGGAGGCCTCCGCCCGCGGTCTCGGCGCGGCCGATCTCGCCATGCAGGTCGCGCTGCCGGAATTCGACGGCCGGCTCTCGGGCTTCCCGATCTCGTTCAAGGAGGAGAGCGCCGAGATCGCCGGCTTCGCCGAGCGGCGCGCCGTGCCCTACGAGGCCGGCATCGCCGCGCTGGCCGACCGGGCGGCGGGATGGCTGCGGCTGGCCGCCCTGCCCCGGGCGGCGCGGCGCCTCGCCCTGGTCCTGTCCGACTATCCCGCCCGCGGCGGCCGGGCCGGCTTCGCGGTCGGCCTCGACACGCCCGCGAGCGCCCGCGCGATCGCCGCCGACCTCGCGGCCGCGGGCTACGCGGCGGGCGCGCTTCCGGAGCCCGGAGCGCTCATGGCGGCGCTCACGGAGGGCGCGGCCGCGTTCCGGGTGCCCCTCGCGGCCTACGCGGCGTGGTGGCGCACGCTCTCCGAGGACGCCCGCGCCGCCGTGACCGACAGCTGGGGTGAAGCCGAGGCGGACCCGGCCTGCGTCGACGGCGCATTCCGGTTCCGGATGGTCCGGGACGGCGGCCTCGCGGTCTTCCTCCAGCCCGACCGCGGCCGCGACCCCGATCGCAAGACCGGCTACCACGATCTCGACCGCGCCCCGACCCACGCCTACCTGGCCTTCCATCTCGGCCTGCGGCGGCACTTCGACGCCCTGGTGCAGCTCGGCACGCACGGCACCGCGGAGTGGCTGCCGGGCAAGGCCGTGGCCCTGTCGCCCGCCTGCTTCCCGGCGCTCTGCGTCGGCGGCCTGCCGGTGATCTACCCGTTCATCGTCGACGACCCGGGCGAGGCCGCGCCGCTCAAGCGCCGCCTCGGCGGGGTCGCGCTCGGGCACCTCACGCCCGACACCGCCGTCCACGCGCTGACGCCCGAGGCGGCCCGCCTCCGCGAGCTGGTGGAGGAGTATTCCGCCGCCAGCGTGCTCGACCCCCGCCGCGCCGACCTCATCGCCCGCGCCATCCTGGAGGAGGCCGCGGCGGCCGGACTGCTGGACGGTGCCGGAATTGGCGCGGACACGCCGATGGACGAGGCGCTGACGCGGCTCGACGCGCATCTCTGCGATCTCGGCGAGACCGTCTTCCGCGACGGCCTGCACGTCTTCGCCCGCGCGCCGGACGGGGCCGCGGACGCCGTCGCGGCGAGCGCGGACTCCGAGCGCGCCGGCCTGCTCGCGGCCCTCGACGGGCGGTTCGTCCGGCCCGGCCCCTCCGGCTCGCCGTCCCGCGGGCGGGCCGACGTGCTCCCGACCGGGCGCAACCTCGCGACCCTCGACCCGCGGGCCATCCCGAGCCGCGCCGCCGCGCTCCTCGGCGAGAGGGCGGCGGCCGCCGTGGTGACGCGCTACCTTCAGGACGAGGGCGCCTACCCGGCCCGGATCGTCATGGATCTCTGGGCCTCGCCGACCCTGCGTACCGGCGGCGAGGACGTGGCCCACGCCCTCGCCCTGATGGGCGTGAGGCCGGTCTGGGACCATGCCAGCACCCGTGTCACCGGCTTCGAGATCCTGCCCCTCGCGATGCTGGACCGGCCGCGGATCGACGTCACCGTCCGCGTCTCCGGCGCGTTCCGCGACACCTTCCCCGACACGCTGGCGCTCCTCGACCGCGCCGCCCGCGCCGTGGCTAAGCGGGACGAGGCCGACGACGAGAATCCCCTGGCGGCGGCGCGGCGGCGGGGCGACGCGTCGGTGCGCGTCTACGGGGCCGCGCCCGGCCGCTACGGCGCCGGCAC
>NZ_JBKFBI010000174.1:0-10665 GCF_053346095.1 Methylobacterium sp. A52T
CGGGCCCGGCCGGCCCCGACCCGCGCGGGCGGCGCCGGCCGCGGGCCGCGCGGCGAGGTCGAGGCGCGGCCCCGCGGGCTCCGCGCTCGCCTCCCGGACGCCGCCCGCGATCTCACCCCGCCACTTGGCGACCGCCGCGGTGGCGAGCCCGTTACCGAGGACGTTCGTGACGGTGCGCCCCATGTCGAGGATCTGGTCGATGCCCATGATCAGCAGGATGCCGGCGGCCGGCAGACCGAACATCGGCACGGTGGCGGCCACCACGACCAACGAGGCCCGCGGCACGCCGGCGATGCCCTTGCTCGTCACCATCATGACGAGCAGCATCGTCAGCTGCTCGCCGAAGCCCATGTGAATCCCGAACGCCTGGGCGATGAACAGGGCGGCCATGGCCTGGTACATCATCGAGCCGTCGAGGTTGAACGAGTACCCGAGCGGCAGCACGAACCCCGTCACGCGCGGGCGCACCCCGAAGCGCTCCAGCACCTCGACGGTGCGCGGGAAGGCGGCCTCGCTGCTCGCCGTCGAGAAGGCGAGGATCATCGGGGCGCGCAGCAGGCGCAGCAGCTCCACCACGCGGCGGCCCAGCACGGCCCAGCCGGCACCGATCAGCAGCAGCCAAAGCAGGGACAGGCCCGCGTAGAAGCTGGCGATGAACTTGCCGTAATCGAGAAGGACGCCGAGCCCTTGGACGGTGACGACCGCCGCGATGGCCGCGAAGACGGCGATCGGCGCGAGCCGCATCACCGTGTCGGTGACCCTGAACATCACGCGGGCGAGACCGTCGAGGAGCTGCACCATCGGCTCGCTGTAGCGCCGGTCGATCGTGCTGAGGCCGAAGCCGAAGAAGATCGAGAAGACCAGGATCTGCAGCACCTCGTTGCCGGCCATGGCCGAGACGATGCTGGTCGGGAAGACGTGGACGAGGAAGTCGCGCAGGTTCAGCGAGGCGGCCTTCAGGCCGGTCTGCGCCCCCGCGTCGGGCAGCGGCAGGCCCAGGCCCGCGCCCGGCTGGAACAGGTTCGCGGTCAGGAGCCCGAGGGTGAGCGAGACGACCGAGGCGGTGACGAACCAGCCCATGGCCAGCGCGGCGACCCGGCCGACCGAGCGGGCGTCGCCGAAGCTCGCGATGCCGGCCACGATGGTGGCGAACACGAGCGGCGCGATGATCATCTTGATCAGACGCAGGAAGATGTCGGTCGCGAGGGTGAAGTGCGCCGCGAACGCCTTGGCCTCGTCGGGTCCGGCCGCCAGTCCGTGCAGGACGGCGCCGACGAGGATGCCGAGCGCGAGCCCCAGCCCGGTATAGAGCGTGAGCCGGCCCGAGCGCGATGTCGTGGAATCCGGGTCCGTATCGGCGTGCGTCATCCGTTGTCCTCCCGTGGAATCGTGATGTTCGGCGTGCGGGATCCGACCGCTGGCGTCGCGGGCGCGGATCCCGGATTCCGGATCAGGCCCCGGCGACGGCCCGGGCGATGACCGGATCGAGGGCTTGCGGGCGGGTCAGCCGCTCGGGCCGGAGAACCGCGTCGAGCTGCGCGCGGGCCATCAGCCCCTTCTCAAGCACGAGGTCGTAGACGCCGCGGCCGGTCGCGTGCGCCTCCATGGCGACGGCCGTCGCGTTGCGGTAGCCGATATAGGGGTTGAGCGCGGTCACGATCCCGATCGAGTGCTCGACGCTGGCGCGCAGCCGTTCGCGGTTGGCGGTGATGCCCCGCACGCAGTGGAGGTCGAGCGTGCGGCAGGCCGCTTCGAGATGCGCGAAGCTGCGGAACAGGCTGTAGGCGATCACGGGCTCGAAGGCGTTGAGCTGCAGCTGGCCGGCCTCGGCCGCGAAGCTGATCGTCACGTCGTTGCCGATCACCTCGAACGCCACTTGGTTCACCACCTCGGGGATCACCGGATTGACCTTGCCGGGCATGATCGAGGAGCCGGCCTGCCGGGCCGGCAGGTTGATCTCGCCGAAGCCCGCGCGCGGACCGCTGGAGAGCAGGCGCAGGTCGTTGCAGGTCTTGGACAGCTTCACGGCCACCCGCTTGAGGACGCCGGACACCTGCACGAAGGCGCCGCAATCCTGGGTTGCCTCGACCAGATCCTCGGCCGTGACGAGCGGGATGCCGGTGATCTCGGACAGCCGCGCGCGGACCGAGGCCGCGTAGAGGGGATGCGCGGTGATGCCGGTCCCGATCGCGGTGGCGCCCATGTTGATCTCGCGGATCAGCAGCTCGGCCTCGCCCAGCCGGGCCTCGTCCTCGCCGAGCATGCGCGCGTAGGCGCCGAATTCCTGGCCGAGCGTCATGGGCACCGCGTCCTGCAGCTGGGTGCGGCCCATCTTGAGCACGTCGGAGAACTCGGCGGCCTTGGCCTCGAAGCTGCCGCGCAGCGACGCCATCGCGGCGACGAGCCGACGGATCGCGCCGATGCCGGCGATCTTGAGTGCCGTCGGGTACACGTCGTTGGTGCTCTGGCCCATGTTGACGTGCTCGTTCGGGTGCAGCTGCCCGTAGGCGCCGCGGGCGTGGCCGAGGAGTTCGAGCGCGCGGTTGGCCACGACCTCGTTGGCGTTCATGTTGGTCGAGGTCCCCGCCCCACCCTGGATGAGATCGACCACGAACTGATCGTGCAGGCCGCCGGCCCGGATCTCCTCGCAGGCCGCGACGATCGCGTCGCAGCGCGCCGCGTCGAGCAGGCCGAGCTCCCGGTTGGCGAGCGCCGCCGCCTGCTTGATCGCCGCGAGCGCCCGGATCAGGTCCGGGCAGGTCGCCAGCGTGGTGCCGGTGATCGGGAAGTTCTCGACCGCGCGCAGGGTGTGGATCCCCCAGTAGGCCGCCTGCGGAACCTCGCGGTCGCCCAGGAGGTCGTGCTCGGTGCGGGTCGGGGCGGCGGAAGCGATCTCGGACACGGCTCTCTCCTCGCGCGCGGAAGCGATCCGGCGCGCCGTAGGGCAGGACGGTTGGGCAGACGATTGCGCGTGAGCGACCGGCCCGGGTGAGGGGACGTCGACGCTCTCGACGGTGCGCGATGAAGGGGCGCCGCCAGTCGCCCCGCCCTCACGGGCGGCCGCGTCTGACCGACCGGCGTCTGATAGTCCCGGCATCGGCGGGCCGCCAATGCTAGTTGCGACCAGAACTATTCCGAACCGGAATAGTTCTTCGAGTCCGCGGCGGCGGCCGACCAGACGGCCTCCAGGAACGGCCGGGCCCGCTCCGCGCTGCGGTACAGCCGGATCTCCATCGACATCTCGGGGCTGACGATGGCGAGCGCGCCCGCCGCGATCTCGCTGGCCACGAGGCTCCTCGGCAGCCACGCGACCCCGTGTCCCGCGAGCGCCATGGACCGCAGGGCCTCGGCCATCGAGTTCTCGTTCGTGTGGACCGGATAGGTCGCGGGCGCGCCCTCCCGCGCCTGGGCGATGGCGGCGAGCCGTCCCAGGAAGGAGCCGCGGGAATATTGCAGCAGCGGCAGGCGGCCTTCCCGGTCGCGGGGGAGATCCGCCGGCGCCGCCACGGCCACGAGGCTGTCCCGGCCGACGACGAGGCAGGGAAACCGATCGGGCCCGAGCGGGATCGGGATGCCCGGATGGTGATAGGTCAGCATGAGGTCGTAGCCGCCCTCGACCAGGGCCTGGAGGCAGATGTTGAAGTTCTCCGGCAGCACGCGGCTGCTCATGGCGCCGAGCTCGCCCCGGAGCGTGCCGAGCCAGCGCGGCAGGAAGGAGAGGCAGAGCGAATGCAGGGCCGTGATGGCGACGACGGGCAGGCTCGACCGCTCGCTGCGGTTGCGGAAGTCGGCGCGGCTGAGGGTGAGGAGGCGCACCACCTCCTCGGCGGTCTCGAGGAAGTGGCGCCCGTCCGCCGTGAGGGTGATCGGGTAGGTGCTGCGGTCGAGCAAGGCCGTGCCGAGCCAGACCTCCAGGGAGCGGATGCGGCGGCTGAACGCCGATTGCGTGACGTGCCGCGCCTCGGCCGAGCGTGAGAAGCTACGGGTCTCGGCGAGGCTGAGGAAATCCTCGATCCACTTCAGTTCCATCGCCGGCCGGGCCACGTTCCAGAGGTCACGGCCTTGAAACGCCGAAAGGGCGGGCCCGGCAAGCGGGGCGGGCGCGTCCGCGCCGAAACGCGACGGTGGCCGTCACGACGGCGTCGGAGGAGCGGCGCGGGGCGCTCCCCCGGCAGGCGGGCTCAGGCGAAGTGCGTCGGCAGACTCAGGGCCTGCGCGTAAGTCACCAGCGCGATCGCGCCGCCGATGAGGGTCGCGGCTATGGTGATGCGGTTCGTCCAGGTCATCGTCGTCTCCATCGGGCTCGCGACTGTCGTCGCGGTGTGATCCCGATGTAAGCTCAAGCTTTCAGGCCCGGCGTGTTCCGGAGCACCCGCGCCGACGGCGCTGCCGGAGCGACGGGGTCGCCGTGGCCGCCGGCTCGCACCGCGGCCGGCTCGGGAAGCGCCCGACCGAACGGCCCCTCCGGCGGCTCCGCGGCGATCGCGCTGGCGTGCGGCACATCGAGCGACACGGCGCAGCGATGTGACCGCGGGGCCTCAGCCGCGGGCGCGGCGGCTCGCAACAGGGTGCTACGTCCTTCGGCCGAGCACCGAGCACCACAAATGATGGCGACAGAAACGCCCGCGCGGGCTCTGCGCCTGGACAGGACTGGTCCGAGTCTGGGTCAGCCCTCGACGGCCGGCCGCAAGATCAGCATGAGCCGGCTGGTCGCGATCCGGGAGCGTCGCAGGACACACATGCAGGAAACACCCCGCAGAGTCGTGATCCGAACGGATCCCGATTTCGAACACGCCGTGATCGGCGGATTCAAGCTGGTCGAAGACGCCTACGCGCGCGGGATCATCTCTTGGATGCGCCGGTGCGCGTTGCGGGACCTGTTGGCGAGCGGCGAATCCGAGCTGTACGAGAGGCGCACCTATGTGACGCCGCATTCGGACCCGGATGCGATCCAGATCGGCGTCTACTTGGAACCGGCTCCGGCCTTCCTGATCGAACTCGGTCTGCTGGCGCCGGAGATGACAGCGCCCGAACAGGTCGATTCCGGGGCCGACCTCGAGCGCTAGGGCCCGAGGCGCCGGGACGGAGGCTCCGGCCCGGCGGATGCGGGGTCGTGCAGGGGGCTCGCGGCGCGTGTCGCCCCGCCCCTGTGCTCCGGACACCGCCCGCTGACGCGTCCGCGCGCGGCGTGGCGCGGCGCGGCCCCGCGTTTGCCTCGCGGCCTCTCCGAGGGCACCATGCGAGGCGACGAGGGTGACGGGCGCACGGTCTCCGATGGCATCCAGCACGAGCGCTCGCCGATGAGGCGCCGCGAGGTCCTCGCCGCCCTGGCCGCCGCCGCGGTCGCGCGGCCCGCCGTCGCGCAGCCTGCCAAGGTCCTGCGCTTCATCCCGGAGAGCGACGTCGCGGTGATCGACCCGATCTGGACGACGGCGACCGTGACGCGCAACCACGGCTACCTCGTCTTCGACACCCTCTACGGCCAGACCGCGGGCTACGAGTTCCAGCCGCAGATGGTCGAGGGTCACGCCGTCGAGGCGGATGGCCGCCTCTGGCGGCTGACCCTGCGCGAGGGCCTGCGCTTCCACGACGGCGCGCCGGTGCTGGCGCGCGACGTGGTGGCGAGCGTGCGCCGCTTCGCCGCCCGCGACGCCTTCGGCCGGGCGCTGATCGACGCCACCGACGAACTCGCCGCGACTTCGGACCGCGTCGTGCAGTTCCGCCTCAAGCGGCCGTTCCCGCTGCTGCCCGCGGCTCTGGGCAAGACCGGCACCTCGATGCCCTGCATCATGCCGGAGCGCCTGGCGAAGACCGACCCGAACACGCAGGTCACCGAGATGGTCGGCTCGGGCCCGTTCCGCTTCAAGGCGGACGAGCGCGTCCCGGGGGCGCTCACCGTCTACGAGCGCTACGACGGCTACGTGCCCCGCCCGGACGGCGCGGCGAGCTTCACCGCCGGGCCGAAGCGGGCCCATTTCGAGCGGATCGAGTGGCGGATCGTGCCCGACGCCTCCACCGCCGCGAGCGCGCTGGCGGCCGGCGAGGTCGACTGGTGGCAGAACCCGACGCCGGACCTGCAGGCGCTGCTCAGGAGCAGATCGGGGATCCGGCTGGAGGTGCTCGACCCGGCCGGCGGCATCGGCTGCCTGCGTTTCAACCACCTGCATCCGCCCTTCGACAATCCCGCGATCCGCCGGGCGCTGCTCGGCGCCATCGACCAGACCGAGTTCATGAGCGCGGTCGCGGGCGACGAGCGCGCCTTATGGAAGGACCATGTCGGCGTCTTCAGCCCCGAGGCGCCGATGGCGACGCGCGCGGGCACCGACGGGCTGGTCGGCCCCCGCGACTACGCCGCGGTCGGGCGCGCCCTGGCGGAGGCCGGCTACCGGGGCGAGCGCGTCGTCATGCTCGACCCGACCGATTACCCGGCCACCCATCCCCTGGCCCTCGTCGCGGCCGAAGCCTTCCGGAAATGCGGGCTCGCCGTGGACCTCGTCGCGATGGACTGGGGGACCCTGGTGCAGCGCCGGGCGAGCCGCCAGCCCCCGGACAAGGGCGGCTGGAGCACCTTCGTCACCTACCTGAACGGCACCAACAACTTCGATCCCGCCGGCCAGCTCGGCATCCGCGGCAACGGCGACCAGGCCTGGTTCGGATGGCCCCGCGCCCCCCGTCTCGAGGAGTTGCGCGCCGCGTGGTTCGCCGCGCCCGATCCTGCGGCGCAGAAAGCGATCTGCACCGAGATCCAGCGACAGTTCTTCATCGACGTGCCGTACCTGCCGCTCGGCGCCTATTACGAGGCGACGGCCTACCGGGGCCTGACGGGCGTGCGCAACGGCTTCCCGCAATTCTACGACGTCAGGCCGGCCTAGAGCGCTCTCCACCGGAGCGGATACCGGTTCGGCGCAAGAGAGCGCGTCAGAACAGAGGCTTAGAGCCGCGCCCGGTCCTCGCGTGGTGCGCCAGCCTTCGCCGGACCGGACCGTCGCCCCGGCGCACGGCGCCCCGAGGACACCGGAGCCGGTGCGCGTCACCGTACGACCGTCCGGCCTCTCGCGGCCGCGGCGATGCGGGCGCGGTGGCGCGCGCTACATCGGCGCCATGCGGACTGCACCAGCCTTCTCCTCCCGTCACCTCGACCGCCTCGGCGACCGCCTGACGGCCGATGTCGACAGCGGCGCGATCGCCGGGGCCGACCTGCTCGTCGGCGGTGCGGACGGGGCGATCTGGCGATGCACCGTCGGGTACCGCGACCGCGTCGCGCGCGCGCCCCTCGGGCCCGACGCGCTCTGGCGCATCTACTCCATGACCAAGGTCGTCGTCTCCGCCGCAACCATGGTCCTCGCCGAGCGCGGCGCCCTGCGCCTCGATCAGCCCGTGGCGGCGTTCATCCCCGCCTTCGAGCACCTGTCGGTGCTCGATCCGGACGGCGGCCTCAGGCCCGCCAGGGCCAGGCCGACCGTTCAGGATCTCCTGCGCCACACCGCCGGGATTGCCTACGGCTATCTCGGCGACGGGCCGGCGCGGCGGGCCTACGCGGCCGACGGCCTGCTCGCCGAGGATCTCGACAACGCGGCGTTCGCCGACCGGATCGCCCGCCTGCCGCTGGAGCACGAGCCCGGCACGGTGTGGCACTACTCGCACGCCACCGACGTGCTCGGCCGCGTCCTGGAGATCGCCGGCGGCGCGGATCTGCAGCGGGTCCTCGACGCGACCGTGCTCGAGCCGCTCGGCATGGCCGACACGCTGTTCCGGATCTCGGCCGCGATGGGATCACGCGTGGCGCAGCCGCTGCCGCAAGCACCGGGGCAGCGCCCTGTCTTTCACGATCCCGCGCAGCCGCGGCGCGGCCAGAGGGGCAATGGCGGCCTCGTATCGAGCACGGCGGACTGCGCCCGCTTCCTGCGCATGCTCCTCGCCGGCGGCAGTCTCGACGGCGCGCGCGTCCTGGCGCCGGCCAGCGTGCGGCTCATGACCTCGGATCATCTCGGGGCGGCGATCGCGAAGGCCGCCTACTATCCGCCGGGGCCGGGCTACGGCTTCGGGCTGGGCGTGGCGGTCCGCCTCGCGGCGGGAGAGGCGCCGTTCCCCGGCAATGTCGGCGACTGGTTCTGGAGCGGCGTCGGAGGGACATACTTCTGGGTTGACCCTGTAGAGGGCTTCTTCGCGCTCCTGATGATGCAGACCTCCTCGGCCGACCAGCGCCAGCACTACCGCACGCTGACCCGCACCATGGTATACGCCGCCCTGGAGGACCGTCGACTGTCCGAGACGGCCCCCTGAGGGACAAGGTCCGCGCGACGATGTCTACGCCGGCGGCGCGACCGACTCCGGAACGGTCATCGCGCGGACTCCTGCCGCGCCGCCTGGACAAGGCGGTCGCCGTCCTCGCGCAGGAGCAGGCGATCCCGAACCAGCGCGTCCACGGACTTGGTCACGGCAGCCAGGTAGGCATCCGGATCCGGGTAGCGCTCCTCCAGCGAGGGCCGCGGATCCCCGTTGGCCTCCCGCTCCGCCCGGGTCCGGGCGAACGGAAGCTGGCTCCCCTCCCGGTCGCAGAGGGCCCCCGCCGGGAAGGGATCGGCGTAGAGATTCCAGCCCGTGAAGGTCGCGCGCGGTGCGGCGACGGCCGGCAGGCGAATGCCTGCCACGTCGTTGCCATCCGCGTCGACGCGGGGCACGAGCGGCCGGTACTGCGGCCCGCTCTCGGGCTTGGGATCGACGTAGGTGCTGAAGCGCGCGATCGTGTTCGGGGCGGTCGGGACCGGCACACCGACGATGAAGGGATAGCCGGCCTCGGCCGGCTCCACCAGCGTGCCGTCCGACAGGCGCGGGATCCGGCTGTCGGGCGGGGGCGTGCCGAGCGTCACCCAGTCCTCGAGTGCGACGAGAAGGGCCCTGAGGGCAGGCGCCGGATTGAGGGTGCTGCGCATGTTGGCGCAGGGGCCTCTGCTCGAGGTCAGCCCGGCGCGCCCGTAGTGGAAGCCGCTCGAGACCAAGTAGACGCGCGTCGTGTCGGGCAAGGTCAGGTCGGTGCGGCCCAGGGGATCCGTCGCCAGCAGCGAGGCACCCTTCTGCCAGTACTCGGTGCCGGTGTTCACCTCGATCAGCAGCGGGTCGAAGCCGTCGTCGCGCAGCAGCGCGCCGGTCCGTCCCGTCACCGGGTCGTGCTGAGCCGCCGCGGAGAACGGGAAGGCATTCTCCGGATAGAGATGGTCCTCGTGCTGCGTGTTGGTGCGGGACGGTTGGCCGAAGCGCGCGTTCAGGAAGACGCCGCCGATCCCCGCGATGTGCGACAGCACGCCGTCGAAGACCCGGCGCCCGGTCTCGTCGCGATTGAAGCCCTGGGCGATGAAGTCGCGCAGGTACCGCCCGCTCTGGGAGATGCCGAGGGCGACCGCGTGCCGGATCGCTCCGCCCGCCGGGTTGGCGCCACCGGCGGCATCGCCGCGCAGGTAGGCGACCACGTCGCGCGTCGCGGCGAAGCCGATGCCGAGCACCTTCGGCTCGGTGGCGCGGTAGGTGAACTGGTAGATCGAGCCCGGCAGCGGCTTCGTGCCCCTGGGCAGGAGCTCGAGTTGCCGCGGCGTCGCGTAGTGCCACGCCTCCTCCGGAACCGGCCGAGGCGGGTCGGCCTCCCGGCGCCGCACGGTCAGCTGCGTGCCGGCCTTGTCCTGGCTGGCCGCCTTGAAGGTGAGATAGAAGGGCGCCTCCGGCGGCCCGCGCGTCGCGCTGACGAGTTCGTCGCGCACGATCTCCACGATCGGCTTGCCGTTCGTGGACGCCACCGGCACATCGATGGCCATGCCGCCCTGCTGGCGCAGCGCGTCCGCCTCCCAGCCCGACCAGACGATCGTGTCGCCGCGACGCAGGACGAGGCCGGTTCCGGCATCGACGGCGTTGCGCGGATCGTTGACGGCCTGGGCCCCCTGAGCCGGCGCGTCCAGCACCCAGTTGAAGAGGAACTTGCGGCCGCGGTTCAGCACCTCGAACAGCAGCGTACCGCTGCCGCGGGCGGGGTCCTTCGGGCGCAGGATGAACAGGTCGGTCCTGTATTCGACCATGCCGCGCGCGTTGCGCGGCGCCAGCGCGATGTCGACGATGCCGGCGTTGGCGGGATCTGCCGGGTCGAGCTCGCCGCGGGCGGCACCGATGACCCGCTCGTACGCGCCGGCAGGCCCGAATTCCGCGCCGTCAGCGAACGGCTCGACGGTGGCGATCTCGATCTGAGTGATCCGCGCCTGGGTCGGCGTGACGCCGAGCGCGCAGCTGAGCGCGCCGGCAAGAAGCCAACCGGTCCGCATGGTCCCCCCCTCCCGCGCGGCTCGTTCTCCTGGCCGGCCGTGTTAGCAAACACAGATGGAACGGGCCGTCGAGCGGGCTGCCCGCGAAGGCATTGCGTTCGCGGACCGCCTGTCAGCCGGTCTCGGGAGGCCCCCGGGCGGGCAAGGTGGCGTCCGCGAGGGAGCCTAGAGCCGTTCCCGATCGGGTTGGGACGCAGGCGATCGGCGAGCCCGTGCCGAACGAGGCGCGGGTCCCCTCTCCCGTGCGGGAGAGGGACAGGGTGAGGGATGAGAACAGTCCGGACAAGTCGCGGCCTGTACGCGCATCGGCGGCCTGTTCAGTCCTGATCCTTCGCCTCCCTCACCCCAACCCTCTCCCGCA